>CBFGOU010000753.1:0-2726 GCA_965650445.1 uncultured Oxalobacteraceae bacterium
GGATCTGGGGGCGCGCTACAACATCCGCAGCATCCCTACCCTGGCGCTGTTTCGCAACGGGCGCGAAGTGGCGCGCCAGACCGGCGCCATGGATGCGGGCAGTATCGTGGCGTGGGCGAAAAGCCACTCCTGATACAATCGACCCGAGCCTTCAACGGGAGCGCAACATGTCGCAAGAGCTGGTCTTGGAACGCAATGTCGAGGACGCAAAAAACACGGCGCGCATCCTGTATCTCGTGCATGGGGCCACGTTTTTCTTCTCGCTCGGGCTGCTGTCGATCATCCCGGTCATCATCAACGTCATCAAGCGCCCGGAAACCGCCGGCACCCTGGTCCACAGCCATCACACCTGGATGATCTGGTCCTTCATCTACTACGCCCTGTGGGTGTTCATCGGCTGGGTGGTCTTCGCCACCTTCGTCGGCATTCCGCTCGCCCTCGTCATCTGGGGTGTCGTCTGGCTGTGGAAGGCGTACCGCCTGATCCGCGGCTTTCTCAACCTGAACGAAAACAAGCCGGTGCCGGGCTAGGGACGGCGCTGCTGCAGGAACCAGTCGAACAGGCCGTTCTTCGGATCGTAGGCATGCACCCACGCCTCGAGGTGGCCGCCCTCGGGCAGCACGGTGTACTTGACCTTGCCGCCCTGGTCCCGCAAGTCCTTGACCATCATGGCCGATGCCAGCTCCGGCACCGATTCGTCCTTCTTGCCATGGAAAACCCAGGTCGGAATCGACTTGATCCTGCCCAGCGTGCTCGGATCGCCCGCACCGGCTACCGGCGCGATCGCTGCGAAATACTCGGGATAGCGCATGGCCATTTTCCAGGTGCCGAAGCCGCCCAGGCTCAGCCCGGTCAAGTACACCCGGTGGCGGTCGACGTTGTATTTCGCCAACACTTCGTCCAGCATGCCTTTCAGCATTTCAGTATTCCAGTTCTCGCCCTCCGGCATTTGCGGCGACACCACCATGAAGGGAAAGTCCGGATTGGCTTCGGCCAAGGCCGGCGGCCCCCACTTCTTGACCAGATTGAGGTCGGTGCCACCTTCGCCCGAGCCGTGCAGGAACACAATCAGCGGCACCGGCGCGCCCTTGGCGGAATACGATTTCGGCAGGAAGGACAGATAATGGAACTGGATCGGCACCGTGACCGCCATTTCCTGCTGGCGCGATTGAGCCTGGGATGGGGTGAAGATGGCGCTGAGGGCAATGGTGACGGCGGCAAACAGGAGGCGGTGGCTCATGAGAGGTTCGGTTACCATAAAAATTAACAGAACCCGAGCATAACTCCAAAGTTTCCGTGTGGCTATATTTTTAGCGATTCCAGCGCCTGACCGATATCCGCAATCAGATCGTCCGCGTCCTCCAGGCCGATGTTGAAACGCACCAGGATGCCCTGGTCCTTCCATTGCCTGCGCATGGCCTGGATGCGGTACGGCATGACCAGGCTGTTGGCGCCGCCCCAGCTGTAGCCCAGCCCGAACAGGGTCAGCGCGTCGACGAAACGGTCGGTTTGCGCTTCGGTGTAGCGCGCGTCGAACAGGACTGAAAACAGCCCGCCGGCGCCGCTGAAGTCGCGCTTCCAGTTGTCGTGGCCGGGGCAGTCCGGAAAGGCCGGATGCAAGACCTTGGCAATCTCCGGGCGCGCCTTCAGCCAGGCCGCCACCTTGCGCGCACTGGCGTCGTGGGCATCGAAACGCAGCTTCATGGTCGGCAGGCCGCGCAGCACCAGGTAGGCATCGTCGGCGCTCACGCCCATGCCGAGCCGCATGTGCGACAGCGCGATACGGTCGATCAGGGCGCGCTCGCGCGTCACCACCGCGCCCATCAGTACGTCCGAGCCGCCCGACTGGTATTTGGTCAGCGCCTGCATGACGACATCGACGCCCTTGTCGAAGCCGCACAGCGCCAGTCCGCCGGACCAGGTGTTGTCGAGCGCCACCAGGACGCCGCGCGCATGGGCCGCCGCGCAGATCGCGGGCAGGTCCGGCACCTCCATCGACACCGAGCCGGGCGCTTCGGTCCAGATCAGCTTGGTGCTGTCCTGAATGAGTTCGGCAATTCCGGCGCCGATCAGCGGATCGTAATAGCGCGCGGTGACGCCGAAGTCGGCACTCAGCCAGCGCCCCAGTTCACGGTTGGGGTTGTAGACGTTGTCGGGCAGCAGAACATCGTCCCCGCTCTTGAGCAAGGCCAGGTCGATCATGGCGATCGCCGCCAGGCCGCTTGGCGCCAGCAGGCAATAGTTGCCGCCTTCGATGGCGGCAATGCGCGCTTCCAGCGTGAAGGTGGTCGGCGTGCCGTGCAGGCCGTAGGTATAGGCGTTCTTGTCTTTCCAGTCGCCCGAGCGCAGCGCCGCCACGTCCTTGAACAGCACGGTCGAGGCATGGTGGATCGGCACCGGAAAGGCGCCGAAACCGGCTGGCGGCTGGTAGTCGTTGTGGATCAGCGAAGTCTGGACGGTTTTCTTCATTCGCTGCTCCCGCTTGTTCAGGCCACGGACGCCCACAGGTCGTGCGCGTCAGCCTTGGTCACGATGACGTCGGCGAATTCGCCCACCGACAACTTTTTGCCTGGCACCAGCGAGCGCTTGATGTGGACCACGCCGTCGATTTCCGGCGCGTCCGCAGCCGAGCGGCCAATGGCTTCGCGCGGGTTGACCTCATCGATCAGCACGCGCACGGTCTTGCCGACCTTGGCTTGCAGGCGCTTGGCCGAAATTTCCTCTTG
>CBFGOU010000754.1:0-2720 GCA_965650445.1 uncultured Oxalobacteraceae bacterium
CGCCCGATTCCGCCGATCGCCTACATCCCGCTGGCGATCCTGTGGTTCGGCCTGGGCAACCCGCCGGCGGTGTTCCTGATCGCGCTCGGCGCCTTTTTCCCGGTGCTGATGAACACCATCGCCGGGGTGCGCCACGTCGACGGTATTTATCTGCGCGCCGCGCGCAACCTGGGCGCCAGCCAGCGCACCCTGTTCGTGCGGGTGATCCTGCCGGCCGCCGTGCCTTATATCCTGTCGGGCGTGCGCATCGGCATCGGCACCGCCTTCATCGTGGTGATCGTGTCGGAGATGATCGCAGTCAATAACGGCCTGGGCTACCGCATCCTGGAAGCGCGCGAGTATTTTTGGTCGGACAAGATCATGGCCGGGATGATCACCATCGGCATGCTCGGGCTGGCCATCGACGTCGGCATGAACCGCCTGAACAACCATTTGCTGCGCTGGCACCGCGGCCTGGAGAACTGAGATGAGCGCAGCGCATATTGTGGTCTCCGGCGTCAACAAGGTCTTTCACACGGGCGGGCGCGAGCTGGTGGCCCTGCAGGACATCAACCTGAGCATCCCCAAAGGGCAGTTCACCTGCCTGCTGGGGCCATCCGGCTGCGGCAAATCCACCCTGCTCAACGCGGTGGCCGGCTTTGCCCCGCCCAGTTCCGGCACCATCCATGCCGACGGCGTGCCGGTCATCGGACCGGGGCCGGAGCGCGGCATGGTGTTCCAGGAGTACGCGCTGTTCCCCTGGATGACGGTGGAAGAAAACATCGCCTTCGGGCTGGAAATCAAAAAGCTGCCGCGCAGCCAAATCGACAGCACCGTCGGCGCGCTGCTGGCCATGCTGTCGCTGTCGGACTTCCGCCAGCGCTATCCGAAGGATCTGTCGGGCGGCATGCGCCAGCGCGTGGCCATTGCCCGGGTGCTGGCGCTCGATTCGCCCATCCTGCTGATGGACGAGCCCTTCGGCGCACTCGATGCGCTCACCCGCCGCAACCTGCAGGACGAACTGCTGCGCATCTGGGCGGAGCTGAAGAAGACCATCCTGTTCGTCACCCACAGCATCGAAGAGGCGATCTACCTGGCCGACCGCATCGTGGTGATGACGTACCGGCCCGGCACCGTCAAGCGCGACATCCTGGTCGAGCTGCCGCGCAACCGCGACCCGGCCGCGCCGGAGTTCAATGCGCTCAAGCGCGAGCTGGGGCAACTGGTCATGGAAGAGCAGCAGCGCCATCATACCGACGAGCTGCGCATGGCCGCGGTGGACTAGCCGGGGCTGCCCAGAGTTGCACAATCCAGTGTAAACTTGGGCGATGCAGACTATTCTATTACTGGCCGCGGCCGTCCTCTACGTCGTGTGCGCTGCGCTGCCGGCGGTGCGGCGCGGCGCCATTTCCGGCCTGTGCGCCGCCGCCTGGCTGGCGCATGGCGGCGCCCTGTGGCTTGATGCCGGCGCCACCAGCACCCCGCGCTTCGGTTTCGCCATGATGATCTCGTCCGCCCTGTGGGTGTCGGTGGCCGCCTACTGGCTCGAGAACCGCAACTTCGCCCTCGACGGCCTGCGCCGCCTGGTCATGCCCTGCGCCAGCGTGGCCGCGGTGCTGCCGCTGATATTTCCCGGCGCCGTGCTGCAGTTGCAGGGCAAGACGCCGGCTTACGGCTGGCACATCGCCGTCGCCATCCTGGCCTACAGCACGCTGACCATTGCCGCCTTCCACGCCGTCCTGATGGCGCTGCAGGAATCGCGCCTGCACACCCACACCCCGCGGGCCGGCTGGCTGTCCGGCGCGCTCGACCAGCTGCCGGCGCTGCTGACCATGGAAAAGCTGCTGTTCCGCCTGATCGCCATCGGCTTCGTGCTGCTCAGCCTGACAGTGCTGTCGGGCGTGGTGTTTTCCGAACAACTGTTCGGCATCGCCCTCAAGTGGGACCACAAAACCATCTTCGCGCTGCTGTCCTGGCTGCTGTTCGGCGCCTTGCTGGCCGGGCGCCAGTGGCGCGGCTGGCGCGGCAAGACCGCGCTGCGCTTCACCCTGGCCGGCTTCGCCACCCTGGTGCTGGCCTATGTCGGCAGCCGCTTTGTCTTTGAAGTGATCCTGCATCGGGGTTTTCTATGAGCCGCCTTCTTTTCTGGATCGCCCTGGCCTGCCTGGTCATCGCGGCGATCCGCAGCAAATTGCGCAGCGCCGGCTTGAACGGCGGCAGGCCCGCCGCGCGCACCGGGGGCGCCGAGCGCGCCGGGCGCCCGGCCGGCCAGATCGAGTCGATGGCTTGCTGCGCCCACTGCCACGTGTATTTCCCGGCCTCGGAAGCGGTGCACGCGGACGGCCAGGACTACTGCAGCCCGGCTCACGTGCGCCAGCCCCCGCTTTGAGCCGCCGATGATCCGCTGGAAGGCGCTGTCGGCGCACTCGCGCGAGACGTTCTGGCGTTCGCTGCAGGCATTCAACGCCACCCGCGTGGCCATCGCGCTGGTGCTGCTGGCCTATCTGTCGTTCGCGCCCGCCGTCGGCGTGCCGCGCCAGCACCTGTACGCCGAAACCTGCATCGTCTATCTGATCCTGGCGATCGCCTTCGGCACCCTGACTTTTTATGTGCGGCGGCGTTTCCTGTGGCAGGTATCGGCCCAGATCGCGGTCGACATCGCCGTCATTTCGCTGCTCTACCTGTCCGGCGGCGGCGCGCGCACCGGCCTGGTGATCATGTACCTGTTCCCGCTGGCCGGG
>CBFGOU010000755.1:0-2719 GCA_965650445.1 uncultured Oxalobacteraceae bacterium
TGCGGCGGCGCAGCCGATGGCGGCTACACCGTCAACGTCAGCGGCGCGGGCGCCGAGACGCTGCAGGCCAAGCACGTGATCGTCGCCACCGGTTCCAACGCGCGCGAACTGCCGGGCGCGCCGTTCGACGAAAAGCTGATCCTGTCGAACACCGGCGCACTGGCCATCGAAGGCGTGCCAGCCAAGCTGGGCGTGATCGGTGCCGGCGTGATCGGCCTGGAAATGGGTTCGGTATGGCGCCGTCTGGGTTCGGAAGTGACGGTGCTGGAAGGCCTGCCGACCTTCCTGGGCGCGGTCGACGAGCAGATCGCCAAGGAAGCGCACAAGATGTTCGTCAAGCAGGGCTTGAACATCAATCTGGGCGTGAAGATCAACAAGGTGAGCGTCGCCGGCGACAAGGTCACGGTGGAATACGCCGATGCCAAGGGCGAAGCGCAGACTGGCCAGTTCGACAAGCTGATCGTGTCGATCGGCCGGGTGCCGAACACCAACGGCCTGGGCGCTGAAACGGTCGGCCTGAAGCTCGACGAGCGCGGCTTCATCGCCGTCGACGACGACTGCAAGACCAGCCTGCCGAACGTGTGGGCGGTGGGCGACGTGGTGCGCGGCCCGATGCTGGCGCACAAGGCCGAGGAAGAGGGCGTTGCCGTGGCCGAGCGTATCGCCGGCCAGCACGGCCACACCAACTTCAACACGATTCCATGGGTGATCTACACCTCGCCGGAAATCGCGTGGGTTGGCCAGACCGAGCAGGCGCTGAAAGCGGCCGGCGTGGCCTACAAGGCCGGTACCTTCCCGTTCCTGGCCAACGGCCGCGCACGCGCCCTGGGCGACACCTCGGGCATGGTCAAGTTCCTGGCCGATGCCACGACCGATGAAATCCTCGGCGTGCACATCGTCGGTCCGATGGCTTCCGAACTGATTTCGGAAGCCGTGGTGGCGATGGAATTCCGCGCTTCGGCCGAAGACATTGCCCGCATCTGCCACGCGCACCCATCGCTGTCCGAAGCGACCAAGGAAGCTGCACTCGCCGTCGACAAGCGCGCGCTGAACTTCTAATCATCCCCAGCCGGAGCGGCGCCGCGCGCGCCGTTCCGGCCTTCGTATTGCCCCTCCATGAATGTCCAAGAGTTCTATCAGCACGCGCTGTCCCAGCGCGGTTTCAAATCCGACGCGGCCCAGCAAGCCGCGGTGGACCGCTTGCAGAAGGCGTACGAGGACTGGGTCCATTACCGGTCCCAGCGCTCGTCCACTTTCAAACGCTTGATCAACCGGCCCGACGTACCACGCGGCGTCTACCTGTGGGGCGGGGTAGGGCGCGGCAAGTCGTTTTTGATGGATAGTTTTTATTCGGTGGTGCCGGTGGTGCGCAAGACCCGCCTGCATTTTCATGAATTCATGCGCGGCGTGCACCGCCAGCTCGATGAATTGAAAGGCGTGGCCGATCCGCTCGATGAAGTGGCGCGCCGCATCGCCAAGAAATACCGCCTGATCTGCTTCGACGAGTTCCACGTCTCCGACATCGCCGACGCCATGATCCTGTATAACCTGCTGTCGGCGCTGTTCGCCAACGGTGTATCGTTCATCATGACGTCCAACTACGATCCGGACCTGCTGTACCCGGACGGGCTGCACCGCGACCGCATGCTGCCGACCATTGCCCTGCTCAAGGATAAGCTCGACGTGATGAATGTCGACGCCGGCATCGATTACCGCAAGCGCACCCTGGAACAGACCCAGAGTTATTACACGCCGCTGTCGGCCCATGCCGACCAGGCCCTGCGCGACGCCTATGCGGCGCTGGCCGAGACGGCCGATGAAGATCCGCGCGTGCACATCGAGAACCGCGAAATTCGCGCGCTGCGCCGTGCCGGCAGCATCATCTGGTTCGATTTCGCCACCCTGTGCGGCGGGCCGCGTTCGCAGAACGATTACCTGGAAATCGCCAGCCGCTTTCACACCGTGATCCTGTCGGGCATCCCGGCCATGTCGGCGGCGCAGTCGTCCGAAGCGCGCCGCTTCACCTGGCTGATCGACGTGTTTTACGATCACAAGGTCAAGCTGCTGATGTCGGCCGCGGTCGAACCGGAGCTGCTCTATACCCAGGGCGTGCTGTCGAACGAGTTCCACCGCACCGTCTCGCGTATTATTGAAATGCAGTCGCGTGAATACATGCAGGCCCAGCGCCGCGACGCGGCCGATGCAATTGCCTGAGCCAACCAGAAAGCCGCCGCCAATGATGAAACTCCTGTGTTCGACCCTGTCCATGCTGGCGCTGGCCGGCTGCAGCTTGACCCTGCTGCCGGCCAACGTCGCGCCGGAGGTGCCGATGACGCATTCGGTCGAGCAGGCTGACAACACCCTGGCGCAGGTGAGCAGGGAACGCGCCGAGACCGAGGCGCGCTATGCCGCCAGCGAAGCGGTTTGCTATCGCAAGTTCTTTGTCAACAACTGTCTGGACAAAGCCAAGGAAGAACGGCGTGGCAAGCTGGTGTACCTGAACGCGCTGGAGAACGAGGCGCAATACTTCAAGCGCAAGGTGGCCGTGGACGAGCGCGACCGCAAGCTGGCGCAGGCGCAGAAGGATTTCGACGCCGAGCAGGCCCGGCGGGCGGCCGAGCCGGCGCCGCTGGAGATCAAGCCCGCGCGGGCGCCGCGCGGCCGGATGGCGGGGCGCGCGGCCGACCAAGCGGCGCGCGCGGCCAAGCAGGCGGAGAAG
>CBFGOU010000756.1:0-2710 GCA_965650445.1 uncultured Oxalobacteraceae bacterium
GCGCCGCATCGGGCGGCGGCAACATCACCAGCGGCGGCAACGGCTCGGGCTGGGCAGCCGGTGGCGGCGCGGGAACGGGCGCCGCCAGCGGCGGCTCCACCGCGCGCGAACTCATCGCCAATACTTCCAGCGAACGGTCGACCTTGCGCTGGCCGCTGAACCAGTTCAGACCGGCGGCAACGGCGGCAACGCCCAGCGCGGCCACTCCCGCCAATGCCAGCCGCGAGGTCCAGCGCGAGGCTGGCGCAGGTGGCGGTGGCGGCGGGATAAACGGCGGCTCCTCGGGCTGCGGCGAAAAAAGCGGCACCTCCGGTTGATCGGCAAAGCGCGGCACCTCGCCCGTTCCGGCAAACCGGGGCACCTCCTGCTCGGGCTGGAAAGCGGGTTCGCTGCGTCCTTGGTGGTCTGGTCTGTTGTCGCTCACGTTGTTCTGACTGGTAATGGATGGGTCAGAACAAATTGTAGACATTTTTCCATCATTCAGTTGCACGACAACGTGCTCCAGCCCTCCTTGCCATACGGACGAGGTTGCCACGGATATGGCCCATACACATATTGGACACGCTAGTCGATTTCGTACCCTTTTCGTTTTTCCATCGCCTGTGGGTCGAACGCCCAATGATGCTCAAGTTCAAAGGCTAGCGACCTTGCTAA
The DNA here is from genome assembly GCA_965650445.1 of uncultured Oxalobacteraceae bacterium. Lineage (GTDB taxonomy): Bacteria > Pseudomonadota > Gammaproteobacteria > Burkholderiales > Burkholderiaceae_D > Telluria_A. The sequence continues at coordinate 655 of CBFGOU010000756.1, forward strand.
GCCGTCACCCCCTAAAAACGACGTAGCGTTACCCATGTTCATTCCGTACAAATCCAGCATCGCTTCTCGCCGCATTTTCTTGGTATCGAGAACGAATTTCACAATACTGTCTGAAGGGACAAGCACCATCAAGCCCTTAGCCAATAGTACAAGTCATATTTCGATTTCATATGTAGGGGATGAGTTTTATCAGTCTCTACATGAGGAATGTCGACCTGGCGTTCCCAAAGCGGAAACCACTGTTTGTCACGAATCTCATCCTCGGCAGCGGCACGAACGTATCTTTCCATCGCACGCTTACATGCGCCAAACTGCACAAAGTTGACCTGTGCTTCTACTAGGCTGCAAGCATTCGCGCCACCCGATTGATGTGGGTAGTAGAGCTGAAATACATCATCCTCCCAGAAACAAACTGGGCAGATATCGTATGAGCCCGGATGATCCGAGAACGTCTCATATCCGCAGCATGGGCACGTAAACATAAACTCCTTAAGCTCGCTCGCAATGACTGTCCGCTTCTGGCCGCCATCGCCCCCACGATCAGGATACCAATTTTCTCAAATGAAAAGTATATACATTCCCACGCCACCATATTGGAGCCTCTTCGAACGCGCGGGCGCATAGGGGCGACCTTATCCCGGCACGTGGCAAAGCTTGGCAAACTGGATTGCGGCGCCGGCGCCGCCCCGGTCAATGTCGCGCTTGGCTGTGCCTACGATATCCTGGCCGGAATGGTTAGTCGTCGCCGGGGCCGTCGCCAGGCATGGTGTCGGCCAGCTGACGCGCTTCTTCCGGGGTGAGGTCATCGGGCGGATCGTCCTTGCCAGGTTTAGGCAGGGGCTGCTTGGCGTCGTGTGACGGCTGGTCAATGGGTTTCTGATTCATTGTGCCCCCCAAAATCAGCTTGGACAGCGCGCACCGGCGCCGGTTCGCCCTAATACACAGAAAAACCCTCAGCGGCGCACGGTGCCCGATTCGAAGTTCTCGCGCGCATCCTTCAGGCGCTCGCCCTCGGTCGCATGCAGCCCGGCCCTGTCGTCTTGATTGAGGCTGCGCTGCTGGCGCTCGCGTTCGAGTTCGCGCTCCAGACGGGTATCGGGCGGGAGTTTGGGTGGCGGAGTGGGCATGGTACTTCCTGGCGGTGGAACGACACTGTGGGCAGTCTTCGAGCCACAAGCATGACGCAGGCTAGGAGGCGCGTATGTGCCGTGTTTAACATTCGCCGCGCATCGGCGCGGGGCGCACAGCCGGGCTATGCTGCGCGGTGAACATGGAGCGGCTGGACGCCGGGGGCGCCCTCGCCCAGCAGGTCGTCCAGCGTTACGCCGTCGAGCACGGCCAGGTAAGCGCTGGTGGCCGCTTTCAGGTGGCCCTTCAGTTTGCACGAGGACGTGTAGGCGCAGCCGAGCCGTTCGGGATCAAAGCATTCGGCCATGTAGAAGTCGGTTTCGGTCTGGCGCACCACGGCGCCGATGTTGATGTCGGCCGGCTCGCGCTTTAAGCGCAGACCGCCATTACGCCCGCGCACCGTGTCGACCAGGCCATCGACGCCTAGCTGGTGGACCACCTTGGTCAGGTGGTTCTTGGAGATGCAATGCAGGTCGGCGATGTCCTGGATGGTGACCAGGCGCGCGCGGTTCATGCCCAGGTAAATCAGGGTGCGCAGCGCGTAATCGGTATAGGTCGTCAGTCTCATTGCCCGGTGCTCGTGGAATTGAAGCACTCAGTATATATCTTTACACTGGCATCTTTTTTCACTTCATTGGCCCCGGCAGCTATCTGGCAGCCAACTCCCCTCTTCTGTCTAATTTCATGGTGAGTTTTGGTGATTTTCGCAATTGCCGCGCTTTTCGCTCCCTTGGACAATCATCCTCAACGTGGAAAGTTTTGAAATAAACATCGGCGGCCACGATATAAAAATTAAGGAGAGTCTGCCATGAAGTTTGCATTCACACGCGTGCCCGTCGCGGGCGCCCTCACGCCCCCAGTCTTTTGCGCGCCAGGGCGCAGCCCGCATGCCCTGGCTGGCGGCTCCTACCTTTCCCCCTGATTTGAC
>CBFGOU010000757.1:0-2705 GCA_965650445.1 uncultured Oxalobacteraceae bacterium
CTGGTCCTTGTGCGCCACCAGCACCGCATCGGGCGTTTCAACAACGATCAGGTCGTTCACGCCGACCACCGCCACGATGCGGCTTTCGGCGCGCACCAGCGAGTTGTTGACGCCGTCGAGATACACGTCGCCGCGCTGCACATTGCCGTCGGGGTTGCTGCCGGCGTCGCCGCGCTGCACCTGCCACAAGGCCGACCACGAACCGACATCGCTCCAGCCGATGTCGGCCGGCACCACCACGGCCGCGCTGGTGCGCTCCATGACGGCGTAGTCGATCGAGTCGGACGGGCTGGCGGAAAACGTCGCCTCGTCGAGACGGCAGAAATCCAGGTCGCGATAGCCGTGCTTGACGGCGTTTTCGGACGCGGCCGCGATGGCTGGCGCAAATTCGGTCAGTTCGCTCAGATAACGGTCGGCGCGGAACAGGAACATGCCGCTGTTCCAATAGTAGCCGCCATCGTCGACGAAGCGCTGGGCGGTGTCGCGGTCGGGCTTTTCGACGAACTGCGCCACCTGGTAGCACTGTTCGGAGCCGGCCGCCTGCGGGCCGCGGCGGATATAGCCGTAGCCGGTTTCCGGACCCTGCGGCACGATGCCGAAGGTGGCCAGGGCACCCTCGGCCACCAGCGCGCTGGCGTGCGCCACGGCTTGGGAAAAGACGTCGGGCCGGTCGATCACGTGGTCGGCCGGCAGCACCAGCATGACGGCGTCGGGATCGATGGCGCGCAGATAGTGCGCGGCGGCGGCCACGGCGGGCGCGGTGTTGCGGCCCACCGGTTCGAGCAGGATGCCGAGCGGCGTGACGCCGATCTCGCGCAACTGCTCGGCCGCCAGGAAGCGGTGTTCGTTGCCGCACACGAGCAGCGGCGGCTGCAGCTCGGGCCAGCCGGAAATGCGCAGCACGGTGTCCTGCAACATGGTCTTGTCGGTGACGAGCGGCAGCAACTGCTTCGGCAGCACGGCGCGCGACAGCGGCCACAGGCGTGTGCCGGCACCGCCAGACAGAATGACTGGGTAGATTTTCATTGACTCTTTCTTGTGTTCGTAATCCAGTGCAGTGTCGCCGGTGTGCCGGCGCGCCGCCTCTCAACTTTTATAATTTTAAAACATCCCCAGTAGCTCGGCTATTGGCTATTGCCTATTTTGCCATGTCGAGCATGGTTTCGTTGCGCCGCGCGCTACGCCGGTCGCGCGCGTTGACCCATTCGTCATGGGCATATTCGGACACGTGTTTCATGTCGCCCTGGCGGTCGACACTGTAATCCTTGAACACGATCATTTCGTTGAGCGTCACATTCTGCAGCACGCGCGTGTACTCGAACAGCACGCTGCGCACGACCTTGGCGCCGGCGCAAATGTGGCTGCCGTGGCCGATCCAGGTCGGGCCGGTGATGGTCACGCCCTTCTCGATCCTGACGCCCGAGCCGATGTAGACCGGGCCTTCGATGTGGGTGCCCTCCCAGTCGATCCGGGTATTGAGGCCGACCCAGATGCCATCCTTGATCTGGATGCCGGGCACGTCGAGATGGGCGACTTCGCCCAGCAGCACGCTTTGCAGCGTCTGCCAGTAGTCGGACACGCTGCCGATGTCGATCCAGTTGAAGCTGCGCGTCTGGGCGTAGAAGGGCATGCCGTTCTTGGCCATCAGCGGGAACAGTTCGGAACCGATGTCGAAGGTGCGCCCGGGCGGGATCAGGTTGATCACTTCCGGCTCGAAGATATAGATGCCGGTGCTGATGAAGTTGGACTTGGCGTCCTCCTGGGCCGGCTTTTCCTGGAATTCGGTGATGCGGCCATCCTGGTCGGCGACCACCACGCCGTAGCTGGAGACCTTATCCCACGGTACTTCCTTGGTGATGACGGAGGCCAGCGCGCCTTTGCGGCGGTGCTCGAACAGGGCCGATTTCAGATCCAGGTCGATCAGGGCGTCGCCGCACAGCACGATGGTGGTTTCGTCGAAGAAGCCGCCGAAATCCTGGATCTTTTTCATGCCGCCGGCCGAGCCGATCGGCTGCGGCACCACTTCGCCGTCGTCGTTGGTATAGCCTTCGAAGGAATAGCCGATCAGGACACCGAACTGGTGCCCTTCGCCGAAATACTCTTCGATTTTTTCATGCAGGTAGCTGACGTTGACCATGATTTCGGTCACGCCATATTTGGCCAGATGCTCGACCAGATACGCCATCACGGGCTTGCCGAGGATGGGAATCATGGGTTTGGGCAGGTCGTAAGTCAGGGGACGCACACGGGTGCCCTTGCCGGCCGCCAGGATCATCGCTTTCATGGGGTCTCCTTTGAGGTGTCGGGCCGGCGTTCCGCATGCGGAAATCAGGTTCCCGCCGGGGCGGGAACGACGACCCTTTAATCGGCCGAGTTTTGCTGCCAGCGCCACGAGTCGGCACACATCTGGTCGACGCCGCGGGTCGCTTTCCAGCCGAGTTCGCTTTCCGCCACGGCCGGATCGGCGTAGCAGGCGGCGATATCGCCCGGACGGCGATCGACGATCTGGAATGGCACCTTGCGTCCGCTCGCCTGCTCGAACGCGCGCACCATCTCCAGAACGCTGTTGCCGCGTCCCGTACCCAGATTATAGGTAAGCAAGCCAGACCCTGTCGCCAGCTTGTCCAGGGTCTTGACGTGGCCGTCGGCCAGGTCGACGACGTGGATGTAATCGCGCACGCCGGTGCCGTCCGGGGTCGGATAAT
>CBFGOU010000758.1:0-2698 GCA_965650445.1 uncultured Oxalobacteraceae bacterium
GACGATCACGTCGTTGGGCGAATGGAAGTTGGTGATGCCCTTGGCCGAGTCGACCATGGCCAGCGCCGGACGGTGTTCCTGGCAGGCGTGGATGTCGCGCACGATTTCGTCGCGCTGCGAGGCAGGCAAGGTGGCGATCTTGTTGTACAGATCGGCCATGCCGTTGTTGACGTTCACGCCCAGGCTCTCGAACAGCGCGTCGTGCTTCTCGAACGCTTCCTTGTAGAACATGCGCACGCAGTGGCCGAACACGATCGGGTGCGACACCTTCATCATGGTGGCCTTGACGTGCAGCGAGAACATCACGCCGGTCTTGTGCGCGTCTTCGATCTGGGCTTCGTAGAAGGCCAGCAGCGCCTTGCGGCTCATGAACATCGAGTCGATGATCTCGCCGTCCTGCAGCGCCACCTTCGATTTCAGCACCACCGTCTGGCCGCTCTTGGTGATCAGCTCCATCTTGACGTCGCGCGCGCGGTCGAGGGTCATCGACTTTTCGCCGTGGTAGAAATCGCCGCTGGTCATGTGCGACACGTGGGTGCGCGAGGCTTGCGACCATTCACCCATCGAGTGCGGATTCTTGCGGGCCGACTCTTTCACTGCGCGCGGGGCGCGGCGATCCGAGTTGCCTTCGCGCAGTACCGGATTCACGGCCGAGCCGATGCACTTGCCGTAGCGGGCCTTGATGGCTTTTTGCTCGTCGGTTTGCGGATCGGCCGGGTAGTCAGGGATGTTGTAGCCCTTGTCCTGCAGTTCCTTGATGGCCGCCAGCAGCTGGGACACCGAGGCGCTGATGTTGGGCAGCTTGATGATGTTCGCTTCTGGCGTAAGCGTCTTCTTGCCCAGTTCGGTCAGGGCGTCCGCAACGCGCTGCTCCGGGGTCAGGTTCTCGGGGAAGGCGGCGAGAATGCGTGCCGCGACCGAGATGTCGCTCGCTTCGATGCGGATACCGGCCGGCTTGGCGAAGGTGCTGACAACAGGCAGGAATGCGTGGGTCGCCAGCAGCGGCGCCTCGTCGGTCAGCGTGTAAATGATGGTTTGATCATTACTCATGGGCTTTTACTCGGTTTTCGCGAATGGTTAGATTCGCAATATTAATAAAATCATCGTCTGTCCAGCTCGGCCAGTGCGACATCCTGGATCCAGCGATTGACCACCTGGACCGAAATCATATCTTATATAAGACATATAACCTAGTCTCACATGCTGAAATACCGTTGCACGATACACCATCCGGGGCGTGGCGGCGCTGGCGGGCGCTGGATTTCCTCTTGAAATGATCTTATCATTGCAAAAGTTGCAAGCCTGAAAAATGCTTGACCAAAGGAAAGTTATATGAAAATTTCGCGCAAGCGCATACGAACGGGACTGGGTGCCGGCTTGTGTGCCTGGGTCCTTGCCGTAACCGCGCAAGCGTCCGCTGGCGACCTCGAGCTACAGGGCAAGGCGTTTCGCGCAAAGGTCGATGCCGCCTGCAAGGCCGAGCCCAGCTTTCAGCGATTTTTGGACATTACCGATGTCTGCAAGAAAGCGGGACTGGAAGGGAAAACCGTGGATGAAGTCAATCTGATACTTCGAGCGGCCGGCCAGGATACCGATTTGGTGAGGGGAGCCGGGACCACCGCACAGCAGGATGATCTGGTCGGTGGCTTTTTGCTGGTGAAAGGACTGAGCTACGGCTCGGTGCTCAACATTGTCTTGCAGGCGCCGTTTCCCCCGCAGGGCGGCACACGGCGGGTGGCCGGCCCGCGGCTCTGCCTGATTGTCTCGACAAATTTATAGCGGGCCGCCGCCGCGCTAGCGCAAGGTCGCCGCCAGCACTGCCAGCCGGGCACGGTACTGGTCTTCATCCAGGCAGCGGCTGGCCACACCGCTGAGATATGCGGCCGTGGCGATTTTCGGCGGTACGGTCGTCAGCAGTGCGGGATCCAGCAAATCCGGCACCAGATAGTCCTTGCCGAACCTGGCGTCCTGGCGTGCCATCCCGGCCAGTACGGCGACGCAGGCACGTTTCATTTCGGCATTGATTGTGCTGGCGCCAGCATCGAGCGCGGCGCGGAACAGATAGGGGAAGCACAAGGCATTGTTGATCTGGTTCGGATAATCGGACCGTCCGGTGGCGATCAGCGCTTGCGGCGCTACCTCGGCGATCAGTTCGGGCCGCAGCTCCGGGTCGGGATTGGCGAGCGCAAAAATGATGGGGCGCTCGCGCATGCGCAGCACATCCTGCTGGGACAACAGGCCGGGGCCGGACAGGCCGAGGAACACGTCGGCGCTGCGAATCACCTCCGACAGCGTGGTGCACTCCGTGTCCTGCGCCCATGCCAGTTTTTCACCTGTCAGCCCGCGCTCGGTGGTCAGCACGCCCTTGCTGTCGCAGACGAACACGTTGGCGCGCGCGACACCCAGGTCGACCAGCATGTCGAGGCAGGCCATGGCCGCCGCGCCCGCGCCCGAACAGACCACCTTGACGCTGGCGATATCGCGCCCGGTCAGGTGCAGCGCGTTGAGCAGACCGGCGCCCACCACGATCGCGGTGCCGTGCTGGTCGTCGTGAAAGACGGGAATCGGCAGCCGCTCACGCAAGCGCTGTTCGACATAAAAGCAGTCGGGCGCCTTGATGTCCTCCAGATTGATGCCGCCGAAGGTGGGATGCAAGGCGGCGATCACCTCGACCAGCCTGGCCGGATCGCGCTCGTCG
>CBFGOU010000759.1:0-2693 GCA_965650445.1 uncultured Oxalobacteraceae bacterium
CATCGCAACAACGGCTCACGCCAACTATGCCAGAGCACCCTTATGACGTCCGCACGGACGCCAAACCCCACCGGTCACTGTTCGAACGCCTGACCGCACTGATTTCCCCCGAGCCCGAAAACCGCGCCGAGCTGCTAGAAGTGCTGCACGACGCCCAGGAACGCAACCTGATCGACGCCGACGCGCTGTCGATGATCGAAGGCGTGTTCCAGGTGTCGGACCTGTCCGCGCGCGACATCATGGTGCCGCGCTCGCAAATGGATGTCATCGACATCAGCAAACCCATTGAAGACTGGCTGCCCACCGTGCTGGAAACGGCGCACTCGCGCTTTCCCGCCGTCGAAGGCGAGCGCGACAAGGTAGTCGGCATCCTCCTGGCCAAAGACCTGCTGCGTTACTACGCCGAGGAATCGTTCGATGTGCGCGACATGCTGCGCCCGGCGATTTTCATTCCGGAATCCAAACGCCTGAACGTGCTGCTGCGCGACTTTCGCGCCAACCACAATCACATGGCCATCGTGGTCGACGAATACAGCGGCGTGGCCGGCCTGATCACCATCGAAGACGTGCTCGAACAGATCGTCGGCGACATCGAGGACGAATACGACTTCGACGAGGAAGAAGACAATATCCTGTCGATCAAGGAAGGCCAGCTGGGCCCGCGCTGGCGCGTCAAGGCCCTGACCGAGATCGAGCAGTTCAACGAAGAAGTCGGCGCCGACCTGCCCGAGGACGACGTCGACACCATCGGCGGCCTGGCCGCCAGCCACCTGGGCCGCATGCCGCACAAGGGCGACGTGTTCGACCTCGGCAATCTGCGCTTCGAAGTGCTGCGCGCCGACGCCCGTCAAATCCACGTATTGCTCGTCGAGAAGCTGCCCCTGGCGGAAGACCAGCACGACTGATGCTGCGTCGCCGCGCCAACCGCGATCAAGCCGCCGAACGCGCGCCGCGCGGCACCGCCCTCCCGGCCGTGTTCGCCGCGCTGGCCGGTTTCCTCAGCCTGTTCTCGTTTGAACCCTTCGGCTGGTGGCCGGTCCAATTCGCCGCGCTTGCCTTCCTGTTCTACCAGGTCGGCATGGACACGCGCGTGCGCCGCAGCAGCGTGATCGGCTGGGCCTTCGGCTTCGGCTGGTCGGTGGCCGGCATGCACTGGCTCTACATCTCCATGAACCGCTTCGGCGGCCTGTGGGCGCCGCTGGCGGCGCTGGCGATCTGCCTGCTGGCCAGCTACATGGGCCTGTTCGCCGCCTTCGCCACCGGCATGGCGACCTGGCTGCGGCGGCGCTGGTCGCTGCCGGTGCCGGCCTTCCTGCTGCTGGCCCTGCCGGTAGCCTGGGGCCTGTCCGAATGGATGCGCGGCTGGGTCTTCACCGGTTTTCCCTGGGCCTCGTCCGGCTACGCCCACAATGCCGCGCCGCTGGGCGGCTACGCGGCGCTGGCGGGCGTGTACGGCATCGGCACCCTGGTCGCCCTGTGCGCCGGCTGCCTGGTCATGCTGACCCAGCGCGCGCGCCTGGCCGCGTTCGGCTTGCTGGCGGCCACCATCGGCATCGGGGCCGGCCTGCGGACGATCGAATGGACCCACCCGCACGGCAATCCGATCAGCGTGCGCCTGTTGCAGGGCAATGTGCCGCAGGGTGAAAAGTTCAGCCCGGAACACCTGAGCGCCATCCTGACGCTCTACCGCGACATGATCACCGCCGCCCCGGCCGACCTGATCGCCACGCCGGAAACCGCGATTCCCGTGTTCCCGGTCTACCTGCCGCCCGAATATTTCCAAAGCCTGGCCGACTATGCCGCCGCCACCAAGAGCCACATCCTCTACGGTGTGCCGCTGGGCACGCCCGAGAACGGCGCCAACAGCGTGGCCGGGGTCGGCCCGGTCAAGGGCGCCAGCTACCATTACGACAAGCACCATCTGGTGCCCTTCGGCGAATTCGTGCCGCTGGGCTTTCGCTGGTTCGTCGACCTGATGCGCATCCCGCTGGGCGACTTCCGCCGCGGCGACGCCGTGCAGGCGCCGTTCCCGGTCAAGGATCAGCTGGTCCTGCCCAACGTCTGCTACGAAGATGCTTTCGGGGAAGAAATCGCCGCCCAGCTACGCCACGGCGCCCGGCCGGCGACCCTGCTGCTGAACGCCTCCAACCTGGCCTGGTTCGGCGACTCGGTAGCCATCCCCCAGCACCTGCAGATTTCGCAGATGCGCGCGCTGGAAACCGGCCGTCCCATGCTGCGCTCGACCAATACCGGCGCCACCGCCGTCATCGACGGCCGCGGCAGGGTGCAGGCCCAGCTCGCGCCCCACCAGCGCGGCACCCTGGCGGCCACGGTCCAGGGCATGGCCGGCATGACCCCGTACATCCGCTTCGGCAACCTGCTGTTCCTGGCCGTGAGCGCGCTGGCGCTGGGCGGCGCCTGGCTGAGCGGGCGGCGCTTCGCTAAAACCGGCCAAAAATGACAATGTGCCGAGATACGTCCCAGAACCCCCGAAAAACCCGCTAAAATTGGCCGTTTTGGCAAACTCACATCGTTTGCGCCCTCTGCCGCGCGACTTCACACAAGATGCTCACATTCCAACAAATCATTCTGACCTTGCAAACCTACTGGGATAAGCAAGGCTGCGCCCTGCTCCAGCCCTACGACATGGAAGTCGGCGCGGGCACCTTTCACACCGGCACCTTCCTGCGCGC
>CBFGOU010000760.1:0-2691 GCA_965650445.1 uncultured Oxalobacteraceae bacterium
GGCCTGTTCCAGGAAATCGGTGGGCAGCTTGACCTTGATGACGTGGGCGCCAAGTTCGGCAGCGGGGATCTTCGCGAGGCTACCCCCAAATTTTCCGATTGCGGTACGGCCAGCGGCCACGATGACGACGTCTTCCATGTGAATCTCCGATAGTCTGGCGGCTAGCGCCAAGGGGTTGCAAGTGAGCGGCCTGCGGTCAGTGATGTGGTATCGCCGCTGCGGGCCGCCATTCCAGTTTCGGCCCCGCCAATGGTTGCGGCGCCGGCTGGCGGCGCCCACTGGCGGGTCCAATCTTGTGCGGAATCGTGCGCGCCCAGCCCGGACCGGGCGGGCGCGACAGGAGTGTATCCGGTGTTTAAGCGCATGGGTTGTTTATTAGTCAGGTATCCCTGTATTAGACACCCGAATAGCTGGCAAGGTCGCCCATCTTAGTTCCCATTTCTCGCTTTGCTTTGATTAAAATCAATATTATCAGCATATGCAACGAATACATCTTGTGGGAACCCACATGTGTACGTACTTTATTCGTGGTTCAACTCAGCAAGGTGATGCCGTCGAGGGTGCGCGCGCACTGCTCGCGGATGACCGCCACAAAGTCGCCCACGTAGGCTTTTGCCGCCAACGACGGGCTAACGGAGACGAACAGGTCGCTCCACAGCCCGCCCCCGCCAACCGGCTTGGACAGCACGTAGTCGTAGTCCACATAGTTTTTGATGGCCCAGTTGGGCAGCGCGGCCAGGCCGCGGCGGCTGGCGACTAGTTGCAAAATTGCCACGGTTAACTCCGCGGTACGGCGCTCGAACCGCACCCCGGCCGGCGCCAGCACTTCGCGGATCAGGTCGATACGGCTTTCCGGCACCGGGTAGGTGATCAAGGTTTCGCCCTCGAAATCGGAGGCTTCCAGCCGGCGCTGGCTGGCCAGGCGGTGCTTGAGGGCCATGACCACCAGGATCTCGAAGCGAAACAGTGGAAACACTTTATATGGCTCCCCGCAGGCCGAGCCGATCACCAGGTCGGCCTCGCCTTTTTTGAGCAGCTCGACCGGCTCGCTGTGAAAGCCCGACACCAGGTCGATCTCGACGTCGGGCCAGCGCTGGCGGAACGCGTCCATGACCGGCATCAGCCAGTCGAAGCAGGTGTGGCATTCGAGCGCCACGCGCAACTGGCCCTGGTCGCCCTGCGACAGGCGGGTGATGTCGCGCTCGGCCTGCTCGACGCTGGGCAGCACGTGGTCGGCCAGCGCCAGCAGGCGGCTGCCCACGGCGGTGAAGGCGATCGGCAGGGATTTGCGCTCGAACAGCGGGCCGCCGTAGCGCTCTTCCATCAGGCGGATCTGGTGCGACAGCGCCGATTGCGTCAGGTTGAGCAGCTGGGCGGCGCGCACCAGGCTGCCGGACGAACGCAGCGCGGCCAGGGTGCGCAAATGGCGAAGTTCAAGCATGTGTATTAATTTTTTTCATTCGAAAGCGTAAAAAGTTTCGTTTTGATTATACGCGCGGGTGCCGCACACTTTACGCACATTTGATGACTCCCTGATGACCGCGAAAACACCATGAATACCATCCTGACCCACACCCTCGGCTTCCCCCGCATCGGCGCACGGCGCGAACTCAAACTGGCACTGGAAGCCTACTGGCGCGGCGAAACCGACGCCCAGGCCCTGGCCGCCACCGCCAGCGCGCTGCGCGCGCGCCACTGGGCGATCCAGCGCGACGCCGGCCTCGGCCTCGTCACCGTCGGCGACTTCGCCCTGTACGACCAGATGGCCAACCATATCCAGCTGTTCGGCTGCGAGCCGGCGCGCTTCGGTTTCGACGCCGGCACCGACACGCTGACGCGCTACTTCGCCATGGCGCGCGGCGATGGGCGCGGCAACTGCTGCGCGGCGCACCACAATGCCCACGCGCTCGACATGACCAAATGGTTCGACACCAATTACCACTACCTGGTGCCGGAATTTTCGACCGCCACCCGCTTCAGCCTGCACGCCGAACAGCTGCTGGCCGAAGTGGCCGAAGCCCAGGCGCTGGGCCATGAGGTCAAGGCCGCGCTGATCGGCCCCCTCACCTTCCTGTGGCTGGGCAAGCAGCATGGCGTCGAGCGGCTCGACCTGGTGGCGCAGCTGCTGCCGGTGTACCGCGCGCTGCTGGTGCGCCTGAAGCAGGCCGGCGTGCGCTGGGTGCAGATCGATGAGCCCATTCTCGGCCTGGACCTGCCGCAGGAATGGCGCAACGCGTTCGAAACGACGTATTGGGAACTGGCCCGCACCGGCGTGCAGCTGCTGCTGGCGACCTACTTCTCGCCGCTGGAAGAAAACCTCGGCCTGGCGTGCCGCCTGCCGGTGGCCGGCCTGCACGTGGACGGCGTGCGCGCGCCGCAGGAACTGACCAGCGTGTGCGACTGGCTGGCCCTTCCCAAGGTGCTGTCGGTCGGGATCGTCGACGGCCGCAATATCTGGCGCACCGACCTGGATGCGGCCCTGAGCGCGCTCACGCCCCTGCTGGAACGCCGCGGCCAGCTGTGGCTGGCGCCATCGTGCTCGCTGCTGCACGTGCCCCTCACCCTGGCCGACGAAGACGGTCTCGATGCCGAACTGCGCGCCAGCCTGGCCTTCGCCACCGAAAAGCTGGACGAACTGGCGGCCCTGAAGGCGCAGCTCGATGCCACCGGCGCCCCCGACGCGCTGCAAGC
>CBFGOU010000761.1:0-2687 GCA_965650445.1 uncultured Oxalobacteraceae bacterium
GCAGGAAGCCGTCGCCGATCTGGGTCTGGGTGTGGCGGTTGCCGAGGTGGAAGGCGCAGCGCGCCAGCATGTGCCCGTCCTTGCAGTGGACCGCGTAGACCGGTTCGGCCGCCGCCGTCACGCGGATCACGCGCTTGTCTTCGCCGGTCAGCAGGTCGCCGTCGCGCAGCACGGTGCCGCGCACGGTAAACAGCGCGACCTCTTCGCCGCTGGTCAGGCGCGCGCGCAGGCGGCAGCGCTCGCGCTGGTCATAGGGCAAAACCAGTTCGCCGTCGATGCTGGCGGCGCTGGCCAGTTTGGTGTGCAGTGTCAGCATGGGTCCTCAGAACAGGAAATAGCGCTGCGCCATCGGCAGCACGGCGGCCGCTTCGCAGACCAGCAGCTCGCCGTCGGCGCGCACTTCATAGGTTTCGGGATCGACTTCCATGCGCGGCGTGGCGCCGTTATGGATCATGTCGCGCTTTTTCAGGCCGCGCGTGGCGCGGACCGGTATCAGGGTCTTGGACAGTCCCAGCCTCGCGCCGATGCCGGCGTCGAACGCCGCCTGCGACACGAACGTGAAGGACTTCTTCAGGCCGCCGCCGAAGGCGCCGAACATCATCCGGTAATGCACCGGCTGCGGGGTCGGAATCGAGGCGTTCGGGTCGCCCATCTGGGCCGCGGCGATCATGCCGCCCTTGAGGATCATCGACGGCTTGACGCCGAAGAAGGCCGGTTTCCACAAAACGATGTCGGCGATCTTGCCCACTTCCAGCGAGCCGACCACGTGCGAGATGCCGTGGGTGATGGCCGGGTTGATGGTGTACTTGGCAATGTAGCGCTTGACGCGGAAGTTGTCGCTGCGCGCAGTGTCGGGCGCGAGCGGGCCGCGCTGCACCTTCATCTTGTGGGCGGTCTGCCAGGTGCGCATGATCACTTCGCCCACCCGCCCCATGGCCTGTGAGTCGGAGGACATCATCGAAATCGCACCCAGGTCGTGCAGGATGTCCTCGGCGGCGATGGTTTCGCGGCGGATGCGCGATTCGGCGAACGCCACGTCCTCGGCAATGGCCGGGTCGAGGTGATGGCAGACCATCAGCATGTCCAGGTGCTCGTCGAGCGTGTTGACGGTGAACGGGCGGGTCGGGTTGGTCGAGGACGGCAGCACATTGTCTTCGCCCACCGCCGCGATGATGTCCGGCGCATGGCCGCCGCCCGCGCCTTCGGTGTGGAAGGTGTGGATGGTGCGGTCCTTGAACGCCGCCAGGGTCGCTTCCAGGAAGCCGCCTTCGTTGAGCGTGTCCGAGTGCAGCGCCACCTGCACGTCCATGCGTTCGGCCACTTCCAGGCAGGTATCGATGGCTTGCGGCGTGCTGCCCCAGTCTTCATGCAGCTTCAGGCCGATGGCGCCGGCGGCGATCTGCTCTTCCAGCGGGCCTGGCTGGCTGACGTTGCCCTTGCCCATGAAGCCGAGGTTCATCGGGAAGGCGTCGGCCGCCGCCAGCATCGAATGGATATGCCATGGCCCCGGCGTGCAGGTGGTGGCCGCGGTGCCGACCGCCGGCCCGGTGCCGCCGCCCATCATGGTGGTCACGCCGCTCATCAGGGCTTCCTCGATCTGCTGCGGGCAAATGAAGTGGATGTGGGTGTCGACCCCGCCGGCGGTGACGATCATGCCTTCGCCGGCGATGATTTCGGTGGCGCCGCCGATGGCCATCGTCACGCCGGGCTGGATGTCGGGGTTGCCGGCTTTTCCGATGGCGGCGATGCGGCCGTCTTTCAGGCCGATGTCGGCTTTGACGATGCCCCAGTGGTCGACGATGACGGCGTTGGTGATCACCGTGTCCATCACCTCGGCATGCAGCCGCTGCGACTGGCCCATGCCGTCGCGGATGACTTTACCGCCGCCGAACTTGACCTCTTCGCCGTAGATGGCGTAATCGCGTTCGATTTCGATGAACAGTTCGGTGTCGGCCAGGCGGATGCGGTCACCAAGCGTGGGGCCGAACATGTCGGCATAGGCGCGGCGCGAAATTGTCGGCATCATTTCCCTCCGTGCGGCGGCAGTTCGCCCATCACCAGGCCGTTGAAGCCGTACACCATGCGCGCGCCGTCGAGCGCGACCAGTTCGACCGTGCGCTGCTGGCCCGGTTCGAACCGCACCGCGGTGCCGGCCGCAATGTTCAGGCGCATGCCGATGGCGTCGCTGCGCGCGAACTTGAGCGCGGTATTGACTTCGAAAAAGTGGAAGTGCGAGCCGACCTGCACCGGCCGGTCGCCGCTGTTGGCCACCACCATGGTGCGCGTGGCGCGTCCAGCATTGATGGCGATGTCGCCATCCTCCAGCAAATATTCACCCGGGATCATGCGCTTTCCTTCAGGGGATGGGATTGTGAACGGTGACGAGCTTGGAGCCGTCCGGAAAGGTCGCTTCGACCTGGATGTCAGGGATCATTTCGGGGATGCCCTCCATGACGTCGGCGCGGGTGAGGATTTTGGCGCCGTCGGACATCAGCTCGGCCACGCTCCTGCCGTCGCGCGCGCCTTCCATGATGGCCGCGCTGATCAGGGCCACGGCTTCCGGATAGTTCAGTTTCAGGCCGCGCGCCAGCCGGCGTTCGGCCAGCAGTGCGGCGGTAAAGATCAGCAGCTTGTCTTTTTCGCGGGGTGTCAGGTCCATGGAATGGTCGCTAAGGGTTGGTCAAGTG
>CBFGOU010000762.1:0-2681 GCA_965650445.1 uncultured Oxalobacteraceae bacterium
GGCGGGCTGTTCGGCCAGTCGGGCATTGGCAGCACCATTGGCGGCATGGCCGGCCAGCTGGGCCGCCTGCTGCCGTTCGGCGCCGATCCTACCTCGATCGTGCAGGCCCATCAGGCGCAAAACCAGGTCCTGCAGCAGCACGTGCAGCAGCTGCAACAGCAACTGCAACAGATTCAGCAACAGTACAGCCAGCTGGTACAAAGTCTCAGCCAGCAGGCAGGCCAGGGCCAGATCGCGCCGCAAGGCTGGTTCGGCAACCTGATCGGACAGATCGGTCAACCGCTGGGCTCGGCCATCGGCAGCGCCTTCGGCAATGCCAGCCTGGGCAGCAGCATTGGCGGCGTAGCCAGCCAGCTCGGCCGCATGCTGCCTTTCGGTAGCGATCCGGTGTCGCAAGCCTATCTGCAGCAGGCGCAGCTGGCGCAACAGCAGGCCCAGCTTGGCCAGGGCAATACGTATTACCCGAGCCAGGGCATGCAGTACAGCCAGCAGCCAACCTTGCACTAACACGCCGGCAGCAAGCAGCGTACCGCTCGCGCCGGAGCCTGTCGGACCTGGGGGCGATCCCAGGTCCGACAGGCTCACAGGCGGGAGCGGCTTGCCGTGCGATGAGCACGGTCGTCGATCACCTGTCAAAAGGAGAGCAGCATGACAGCATCACCGATCCGCTACATCGTACGGGCGCGCGACGAGCGCGACGCCAGCGACGCGCTGGCCGCATTCATGCGCAGCATCGACGGCGATCCCCACATCGCCCTGGTGGACCGCATCGGTCCGCATGACCAGCCCCATACCCTTGTCATCAGTGTCGCGCAGGACCAGGCGGCCGCTCTCGAAGCGCGCATGCGCCAGACGCCGCAGCTGGTGTTCGAGCGCGACCGGCCGCTGTCGCTGTTCTAGCGGCCTCACACCACGGCTCCGGCCGGAAAGGAATAGCACATGCCAAAGAATCCCAATCCAAACGGCGGACCGGATGGTTCGTCCGACATATCCCTGCCGTCGCAGGACGCGACCGAGCACGGCGCTGCCGAGGCGCCGGGCGTCAATGCGGCCGCCCCCGAAGAGAGCCAGAGCCGCGCCGGCCCGGCCGGCGGACGCAAACTCGGCGAACGCAAGAAGCAGTTCCTGATCGCCCCGCGCGCCATCCCGGCGGGCGGCCTGCATACGCTCGGCCTGGCGCCGCTGTCGCTGTCCAGCGTCGAAGAGACGCTGCGCAAGAATCCCGATATCGAGATCGTCGATACCGTCGGCCCGCGCAACACCATGAGCATGCTGTCGGACGGCATGGGCGGCGCGCAGGGCGTGCTGGTGGCGCGCATGACCGAGCAAAAGGCCGGCGCCCTGCACCAGCAGGCACAAGGCCGCCTGCTGGTCGAGCGCGACCAGCACCTGGCGCTGATGGATGCGCCCGCATATCTGCGTCCGGCCTTCGTCAGCAACGTCACGCCCGCCGCCGGCCCGGCCTTCACCACCATCATCCAGGTGATGGGCAAGGATGGCGCACCGGTGCCCGATTGCGAAGTGTCGCTGTTCGGCAGTCTGCTGCCGGCCAGCGCCACCACCGACGCCAGCGGCCAGGCCCTGATCTCGCTGGCCGGCGAAACTGAAGCCTCGATCCGTGGCCTGTACATCAAGCCGAAAGCCGATTACTGGAGTTTTTACAACCGCGATCCCGATCTCAGCGCCGACGAGGCCAACGTGGTCACGCTGCGCGCCTTGTCGGACTGGCCACCGCTGGCCGGCTTCCCGCGCCAGAAAGCATACACCTGGGGGCAGAAAGCCATGCGGCTCGATCAGCTGCCCGCCGAATACCGCGGCCAGGGCGTGCGGGTCGCCGTGATCGACTCGGGCATCGCCACCACCCACGAAGCCTTGAACCGGGTCCGCGCCGGCTTCGACGTCATCAACAAGAAAACCAATCCGAACGGCTGGACCGACGACCAGCTCGGCCACGGCACCCACTGCGCCGGCATGATCGGCGCGGCCGACCTGGCCTTCGGCGTGCGCGGCTTCGCGCCCGAAACCGAAATCCACGCCTGCAAGCTGTTCCCGGGCGGCCAGGTCAGCCAGCTGATCGACGCGCTCGAATACTGCATCGACAAACAGATCGACGTGGTCAATCTCAGCCTGGGCGGTGCGGAAGTGTCCGAAGCGCTCGAGCAGCAGATCGTGCGCGCCAGGCGGGCCGGCATCGCCTGCATTGTCGCGGCCGGCAACTCGGGCGGACCGGTGCAGTATCCGGCGTCCTCGCCCAATGTGCTGGCGGTGGCGGCCGTCGGCAAGCTCGACGAATTCCCGCCGGACAGCTACCACGCCCAGACGATCAGCCAAAACATCGACGCGAACGGCTATTTCAGCGCCGGCTTCAGCTGTTTCGGACCACAGGTGGCCGTGTGCGGCCCCGGCGTGGCGATCGTCTCGACGGTGCCGCCGAACAATTATGCCGCCTGGGACGGCACCTCGATGGCCGCGCCCCACATCACCGGACTGGCCGCACTGGTGCTGGCGCACCACCCCGAATTCCAGGGGCCGTTCAAGGCGCGCACGGCGGACCGGGTCGAGCGCCTGTTCCAGCTGATCAAAATGAGCGCGCGCCGCGTCAGCCTGGGCGATCCGAGCCGGATTGGGCTGGGTCTGCCCGATGTCCTGGTGGCGGTCGGCCTGCAGGCGCCGGCGTTCAG
>CBFGOU010000763.1:0-2681 GCA_965650445.1 uncultured Oxalobacteraceae bacterium
GCTCAAGCGCGCCGATGGCTTCTGGGCCTATCAGCTGGCGGTGGTGGTCGACGATGCCGGGCAGGGCGTGACCGACGTGGTGCGCGGGGCCGACCTGATCGATTCGACGCCGCGCCAGATCTATCTGCAGCATCTGCTGGGCGTACCGACCCCGCGTTATCTGCATGTGCCGGTGGTGCGCAATGCCGAGGGTGAAAAGCTGTCGAAACAGACGGGGGCCGCGGCGCTGGTCCCGTCGTCGGAGGGCGAGGCCGTGGCTATCCTGCTGGCCGCGGCCAGGTACCTTGGCCTGGCGCTGGCGCCGGTCGATTCGATCGCGGCGTTCTGGCCGGCTGCAACCGCAGCCTGGGGGCGTTCCCGCGAACGCGGGGACCCACGCTGAGCACGCGTACCATGGGCCCCCGCTTTCGCGAGCGCGTCAGATATCAGTCCTCCAGGCTGTACGACTGGAGGGCGAAAATTTGCTTGCCGCCCTCGCTTGCGCAGCTTCCCGTCATGACTTCCCCTTTTTTGATCACGTAGCGAACCTGGGTGCCGGCAGCCTTGCCGGCACATGCCGCATGGGCGCCGGACGGGATGGCTGGCATGGGTGGCGGGGCCGGAGGCGCCGGTGGCATCGGAGCCGCTGGTGCCTCCGGCGGCGCGGGCGGGGACGGCATGTTCGGGCATTGGCAATCGTGCGCGGACGCCGACGCGGCGACGGCAAACAGCAGGGATGACAGGATCGCTTTCATGGTTTTCTCCTTGGTTAAGTGAACGGGCAAGTGCAGATTGCAGTTCAAATGTGGAGAAAACGTGGATGTCTACAGATCCAGCCGGTATCCCAATCCGTAGACCGAGCCGATGGCGTCAGGCAGCACCGCGCCGATTTTGCGGCGCAAATTCTTGATGTGGCTATCGATGGCGCGGTCGGTGACGTCCAGGCTGTCGTGGCGCGCAATGTCGAGCAGCTGGGCGCGCGTGAACACCTGGCCGGGCCGGCGCGCCATCGCCGCCAGCAGATGAAATTCGGTCGGCGTCAGCGCCACCGGCTGGCCCTTGACGCTCACCCGCAGGCCGGCCGCATCGACCACGAGCGCGGGCGTTGCCGCCGCCGGCTGCACGCGCCGCAGGATCACCTTGATGCGGGCCATCAGTTCGCGCGGGCTGAAGGGCTTGCAGAGGTAGTCGTCGGCACCGGTTTCGAGCCCGAGCAGCCGGTCGATTTCCTCGACGCGCGCGGTGACCATGATGATCGGTACATCGCTGAACGCACGCACTTCGCGGCACAGGCTCAGGCCATCCAGGCCGGGCAGCATCAGGTCAAGCACGATCAGGCCGGGTCGCGCGTCCTTCACCGCCGCCAGCGCTTCGCTGCCGTTGCCGAATACGCTGGCGGTGTAGCCGTTCAGGCGCGCGTAGTCGGCGATCAGCGCGGCCAGTTCCGCTTCGTCTTCGACGATGTAGATGCGGGTACTCATAGCGGCAGGGCGATCGACACGCGCAGCCCGCCCAGCGGCGCATGGCCAAAGGTGAGCCTGCCGTCGTGCGCGGCCACGATGCGCTGGCAAAGCGCCAGCCCCAGGCCAGCGCCGCCATGCGCGCGGCTGCGCGATCCTTCGACGCGGTAAAAGCGTTCTCCCAGGCGGCCAAGCGCCTGGTCCGGTACGCCTGGCGCGCTGTCGTCGATGACGATGGTCAGCATGCCATCGGCAGCGTGCGCGCCAAGCCCGATGCGCCCAGGTGCGGCTGTGTAGCGCATGGCGTTTTCGAACAGGTTCGCGAACACCTGGCGCAAGCGGTCGGGATCGGCCTTGACTACCGCGGTCGAGGGTGCGCTCGCCAGCGTCAATGCCAGGCCGGCCGCTTCCAGCTTGTGGCCGAACGCGGCGGCGGCCTCGGCCGCCAGCTGCCACGCATCGACGCGGACAAAGTGGAAGTCGAGCTGGCCGATGTCGGCCTGTGCCAGCGCGTACAGCTCGTCGATCAGTTTGTTCAGGGCCAGTACCTGGCGCAGCATCGATGCGAGGCCTTCCGGCGTGGCGCTGCGCACGCCATCCTGCATCGCTTCAAGCTGGGCGCGCAATACCGATAGCGGCGTGCGCAGTTCGTGCGACGTGTCGGCGACCCATTGGCGCCGGCCCGCTTCCATCTCGCCCAGCTTGACGGCCATCTGGTTGAAGCGCTGCGCAAGTTCGCCCAGTTCGTCGCTGCGGCGCAAGGCGAGCCGGGTGTCGTAACGGCCGTCGGCCAGCGCGCGGGCGCCGTCGGCCAGCTGCTGGATCGGTTTGCGGAAGTGTGCAGCCAGCACGGTGGCCAGCAGTGCGCTCAAGGCCACGCTGACCGCCACGATCAGCAGCAGGCTGCTGCGGATCCGGTCCAGGAAGGCGCTGGCCAAGGCGTCGCGCGGCCGCGCCACCTGTGCCACCGAAAGATAGGCTACCGTGCGCCCTTTGACCGTGACAGCGCGGCGCGCCTGCGCTTCGTTGCCCGCAGGACGTCCGGCCAGATAACGGCCATCGGCATCAAGCAGGGTAATGCGGTCCTGCAGGCCGAGCATGTCGAGGTCGGCGACCAGGGTCTGGGCGTCGACGTCGTCCTGGTCGGCCGCCGCGGCCGCCCGGGCCGCCGCCATGTCCACACCCTGCGTGCGGTGCAGCACCTTGGCCATCGCGAGGCCGCCGGCGGCCTCGGCGTCGGCG
>CBFGOU010000764.1:0-2647 GCA_965650445.1 uncultured Oxalobacteraceae bacterium
CGGACGTCGTTCGTCGTCCGCAGCCAGGCGCCCGCCTGCTCGCGGTCGAGGCGCTGCTGGAAGTCAAGCGCCGGGTGGCGCCCTACCTCGACCTGCAGCTGGTGGCCTTCCCGCAGGACGGCATCCTGCGCAGCCCGGGCGCATTCGACAATCTCAAGCGCGCCATCGGCATGGGCGTGGACGTGGTGGGCGGCATTCCGCACTTCGAGCGCACCATGGCCGACGGCGCCGCGTCGGTGAAGCTGCTGTGCGAGTACGCCGCCGACCAGGGCTTGCGGGTGGACATGCACTGCGACGAGTCGGACGATCCGCTCTCGCGCCACATCGAAACGCTGGCCTATGAAAGCCACCGCCTGGGGCTGCACGGCCGCGTGGCCGGTTCGCACCTGACCTCGATGCACTCGATGGACAACTACTATGTCAGCAAGCTGCTGCCGCTGATCCGCGAGGCCGGCGTGGCGGCGATCGCCAACCCGCTCATCAACATCACCCTGCAGGGGCGCCACGACAGCTATCCCAAGCGGCGCGGCATGACCCGCGTGCCCGAGCTGATGGCGGCCGGCGTCGACGTCGCCTTCGGCCACGATTGCGTGATGGACCCGTGGTACAGCCTGGGCTCGGGCGACATGCTGGAAGTGGCGCACATGGGCCTGCACGTGGCCCAGATGACGGGCCAGGACGACATGCTGCGCTGCTTCATGGCCGTGACCGAAACCCCGGCCCGCATCCTCGGCCTGGAAGGCTATGGCCTGACGCCCGGCTGCCATGCCGACCTAGTGCTGCTGGACGCCGTCAGCCCGGTCGAAGCGATCCGCCTGCGCGCCGCGCGCCGCATGGTGATGCGGCGCGGGCAGGTGCTCAGCGAAACGCCGCGCGCCGAGGCGCGTCTGCAGTTGCCGGGCCGGCCCGCCACGACCGGCTTTCGCCTGGGACGCTGAGTCCCCGGGGCGCGGCGCCATGATCGTCGCCAGCACCGCGCGCCTGACCCTGCGCACGGCCACCTTGGACGATGCGCCGTTCTATCTGGCGCTGGTCAACAGCCCGAGCTTCCTGCGCCAGTTGGGCGACCGCGGCATCCGCTCGCTGGGGCAGGCCCGCACGGCGCTGGCCGACGGTCCGATCCTCATGCAGGCCTGCCGCGGCCACTCTTTATATATCGTGGAGCATGCCGGTCAGGCGGTCGGCATGTGCGGCCTGATCAAGCGCGATGAGCTCGACGACATCGATCTGGGCTACGCCTTCTTGCCGGAAAGTCAAGGACGCGGCTTCGCACGTGAAGCAGGCGAGGCGGTGTTGGAGTACGCCAACAGGCAGTTGGGAATTCGTCGAGTTCTAGCAATCGTTTCACCGGAAAATAAAAAGTCCATTTCCCTGTTGCAAAAGCTAGGCTTTAAGTTTGTTAGGATGGTCTTCTTGCGGGCGACCGATACCGGTACCTTGTTATATGAGCACGGGTCCGATAGCAAGGCGTCAACACCAAACGGGGGACCTCGATGAAATTCAATCAATACAGGATTGTCACGCGGCTCGCCTTGCTTGGCGCCTTCTTCCTCGTGGCCATGCTGGTGGTCGGCCTGGGGGCATGGCATGCCCTGACACGCATCGGCGCCGACGGCGCGCTTGCCTTGCAGCGCTCGGTAGCGCTGGCACAGGCGGTCGACAGCGCGCGTGCGGCCCAGGTCGAATTCAAGATCCAGGTGCAGGAATGGAAGAACATCCTGTTGCGCGGCACGGATCCGGCCCAGCTGGAGAAATATACGGCCTCGTTCAAGAAAAGCGCCGGCACGACCGGCGTCCGCCTGCAGCAGGTCGATCGGCAACTGAGCCAGCTCGGCATGCCGACCCCGCTGGTGGCTGAGGCGCTCAAAGCCCATCAACAGCTGGGCAAGCAGTATCTGGCCGCGCTGGCCGGCTTCGATCCGGCCAAGCCGGACAGCTACAAGGAAATCGACGCGGCCGTCAAAGGCATGGACCGCGCGCCGACCGCCAGGATCGACGACATCGTGCGTTTCATCGAGGAGCGCGGCCAACTGCTCAAGACCGATGCCGCCGCGCAGCATGCCGCCGCACTGCGCACCGCTTTGCTGCAGATGGGCGCCATCGTGCTCGGCGCATGGGCGGCCGGGACCCTGGCCCTGCTCTCGCTGGGACGCGGCATTACCGGTCCGCTGCACGAGGCGGTGACGATTGCCCGTAGCGTGGCTGCGGGCGACCTGTCCGGCCACGTCGAGGTCCACGGCAGCGACGAAATTGCCGACATGATGCGTGCGCTCAAGGAGATGCACGACAATCTGGCCCGCATCGTCGGCAAGGTGCGCAGCGGAACCGAGGCGCTTGCCACCGCTTCGGCCGAAATCGCCGCCGGCAACCAGGACCTGTCCGCGCGCACCGAAAGCCAGGCCAGCTCGATCGAACAGACCGCGGCGGCCATCCAGGAATTGACCGTCACGGTGCGCGGCAACGGCGGCAACGCCGGCCTGGCCAGCGAACTGGCCGGCAGCGCCACCGGCGTGGCCCAGCGCGGTGGCGCTGCCGTAGCCCAGGTGGTGCGCACCATGGATTCGATCAACGAGTCGTCGCGCCGCATCGTCGACATCATCGGCGTCATCGACGGCATCGCCTTTCAAACCAATATCCTGGCCCTGAA
>CBFGOU010000765.1:0-2645 GCA_965650445.1 uncultured Oxalobacteraceae bacterium
CGCAGCTGGCGCAGGCGCTTGCGCGCCGCGGCGTCCGCGCGCTCCGGATAGGCGGCCATGGCGCGGATCAGCTCCGCGTGATGGCTGGTCCAGGCGCACGGATCGTCGCCCGCGCAGGCTTGCATCTGGCCGGCGTAGAAATCGGCCGCGACCGCGTCGCCTTCGAGCAGGGACACCTCGGCCGCGCTGAGGAAGAAGCGGAAGGCGTTGTGGGCCAGGCAGTCGCGCGTGAGGTAGGCGGCGCCCTGCAGCAAGGCGCGTTTGCGCACGGCCGCGTCGCCGCTCATCACGGCCACCGTGCCGAGCACCCACGGGCCGATGAAGCGTTCCAGCTGGAGCGACCTGACGCGTTCGGCCACCGCCATGATCTGCTGCTCGGCCAGGGCATGGCTGCCGCGCTGCCAGGTAATGCGCGCCTGGCTCTCGAGCAGAAAGGTTTCGAAGCGGGCCGCGCCGATGCTGCGCGCCAGTTCCAGCGCGTGCGTGACTTCGGCGTCGGCGCGTTCGAGCGCGCCGGTGGCCACCAGCACCCAGCCGGCGGTCATGCGGGCGAAGACTTCGGCGCGGCGATTGCCGACCCGGTGCGCCAGCTGCGCCGAATGCAGCGCGTCCTCCAGCGCGAGGCCGGGCTGGCCGAGATACAGGCGGGTCGAGCCGAGGGCCGAGCGGTTGGACGCTTCGATGCCGACCAGCCCGTGCTGTCCGCACATCCGGATGCATTGGCTGAACAGCGCGTGGGCCTGGTTCATATGGCCTTGCGCGTAGTAGGAGTCGCCCACGCCGCTGAGCGCGCGCGCTTCGGTGTCGCTGGCGCCGCTGGCACGCGCGTAACGCACCGCTTCTTCATGGTGGCGCCGGCATTCGGCGTAGTTCCCGCGCGGGAAAAATATATTCCCCTTCAAATAGAGCAGCCGCGCCAGCGAGGCTTCGGCGTCGGTCGAGCGCGCCAGCGGCAGCGTGTCCTCGAGCAGGCGCTCTTCCTCGTCCAGTTCCTCCAGGATGTTGAGCGTGGTCGCCAGGCCGATCACCGCGTCGATCTTTTCCTGTGGCCGTCCGGCCAGCATCAGGGCTTGCTCGTAAGCCTCGCGGGCCTGCGTCATCTGGCCCATGCCGGCGATGGCGTGGGCCTTGAGCAGGGCCAGCGTAAAGCTGCTGAAGCGGGTCGAGTCGTTGGCGCTGCATTGGCCGGTCAGTTCGAGCGCGCCCTCGTAGTCGTGCGCCGCGAGCTTGTCGCGAATTGCGCGCAGCATCATGTCGAATGCGGCCGGGTCGGCGGCGCGGTATAGATGCTGGGCCGCGATGGCGGGGTCGCGCTCGCGGTACAGGCTTGCCACCGCGCGGTGCAGGCGCCGTTGTTCGCCCGGCTCGATCGACTCGTAGATGCAGTGCATCACCAGGTCGTGCACGAAGACGGCGGCATCGGCGCCGACCCGGCGCACCAGCGCCGAACGGCCGGCCGCGTCGAGCTCGAAAGCCGGCGCGCCCAGCGCTTCGGCCAGTACGCTCAGCTCGAAACGGTTGCCGATCACCGCGGCCGTGCGCAGCGCCCGCTGCTGCAGGGGCGGCAGGGCGTCGACGCGGGCCTGGATCAGGTGCTTGAGGCTGTCGGGCACCTGCTGGGGCGGGCTGGCCAGCAGCTGGGTCAGAAACAGCGGGTTGCCCTGGGCGCGCTCGACGCAGCGCTGGCGATGGGCCGCATCGAGGTCGGCATACTGGTCGGCCAGCGCCTGCGCGTCGCGCTGGCCGAGCGGCGCCAGGTCGAACACCGTCACCGGCAGTTCGTACAGGTGCGCGCGCAGCGACGCTTCCAGCGGGTCGTCTTCGACGCGCGAGGTCAGTACCCACACCACCGGCGCGTCGCGGGTGGCGGCCATCAGCGCGCCGAGCGCGTCGAACAGCCAGGATTCGCCCCAGTGCACGTCTTCGACCGCCAGCAGCAGCGGTTCGCGCGCGGCGCGGCGCAGCACCAGCGCTTCCAATGCAGCGGCCAGTCCCGCCTCGCGCACCGCGTGGCTCATGGCGGCGTACAGCGAGAGCTGTTCGGAGTGCATGCGCGCGCCGGTCAGCGCGCGGTGGAAAATCTGCGCTTCCGGGTCCAGCGCAAGCGCCTGCGCGGCGCTGTCGATGCACTGTTCGAGCATGCCCTCGGCCGCGCCGCTGGCGTCGAACAGGCTGCGCGCCAGGTCGCTCAGGGGCGCGCGCCAGCTGTCGGCGCCGGCATCGTGCACATGGCTGCGGTGGCAGCTGAATCCCAGGCCGCACGCCAGTTCGGCAAACGCGCCGGCCAGGCGGGTTTTGCCGACGCCGGCGTTGGCGCGCAGATAGATCACGCGGCTGGCGTGGGTTTCATGGGTGGTTTCGGCCAAGACGCGGAACTGGCGCAGCTCGGCCAGGCGGCCGCTGAGCGGCAGCTGCGCCGCGCCCGCGCGCTCGCCGGCAAGGATGGTCCATTCGGGGCCGGCGGAGTCGAAGCTGTAGTGCGCATCGAGCTGCCCGGTCAGGCCGCGCGCCACATGGATTGGCAGCGCCAGCGGATCGGCGCCGCCATCGGGGGCCGGCAGCGCCGCGGCGTCGTCGGCCACGCCATTGGTGAAGCGCGCCAGGCGCAGCGCCAGCGCGCGCCCGCCATGCACCAGCAGCGTGTT
>CBFGOU010000766.1:0-2626 GCA_965650445.1 uncultured Oxalobacteraceae bacterium
AGATCTTCATCGAAGCCGGCGGCCTGTTCCTGTCGCCGATCCTGGTCAAGCGCATCGGCGCCAAGAACGGCCTGCTGCTGGCCGGCTCGATCATGATGTTCCGCGTGGCCGGCTCGGGCCTGGCGGTTGGGCTGCTGTCCATCTCGGCCATGAAGATGCTGCACTCGGTCGAACTGCCGATCCTGGTGGTGTCGGTGTTCCGCTACATCGCCTGCCACTTCGACAACCGCCTGGCCTCCACCGTCTACATGGTCGGCGTGAGCTTCGGCCATTCGCTCGGCCTGGCCATCCTGTCGCCGCTGGCCGGCAAGGCATACGACGAATTCGGCTTTGCCAATTCTTACCTGATGCTCGCGGCCATCGGCGCCGTATTCCTGCTGCTGTCGGTGTGGGCGCTGTCGCCCACGCCGCCGGAACACCGGCGCAGCGGCGACGACGCGCTCGCGCCGGCCGGCGAAGCTGCCACCATCTGATTGAAAGGACCTATGATGCATCCCCTCCAAGCCCGGGCCGTGCCGGAAGCGCTCGTGCGCGAACGGCTGCCGCTGTCGTGGCAGACCAAGCCCAGCCGCGCTGTGATCGACCGCGCCATCGCCCAGGCGCTCGCTTCGGTCGAGCGCAATCTGCGCCATTTCGGCCAGCAGTTCCCTACCCCGTCGAGCACCAATGGCGTGTACGGGACCATGGACAATACCGAATGGACCAACGGCTTCTGGACCGGCATGCTGTGGCTGGCCTATGAAGTGAGCGGAGAAGCGCGCTACCGCGACGCGGCGCACGCCAACGTGCTCAGCTTCGACAAGCGCCAGCGCGAGCGCATCAACGTCAACCACCACGACCTGGGCTTTCTGTACAGCCTGTCGTGCGTGGCCGGCTACAAGCTCACCGACGAGCAGGTCGCGGCCGATGCCGCCCTGGCCGCGTCCGACCTGCTGATCCAGCGCTACCTGCCCAACGCCGGCATCATCCAGGCATGGGGCGATCTGAACGACCCGGCCCAGCGCGGGCGCATGATCATCGACTGCAACCTCAACCTGCCTCTGCTGTACTGGGCCAGCGGCCACACCGGCAAGCCGGTGTACCGCGAGATCGCCGACCAGCACATCGCAGCGGCGGCGCGCCACATCGTGCGCCCGGACGGCTCGACCTTCCACACCTTCTTCTTCGATGGCGAAACCGGCCAGCCGGTACAGGGCAAGACCCACCAGGGCTATGCCGACGACTCGTGCTGGGCGCGCGGCCAGGCCTGGGGCATTTCCGGCTTCCCGCTGGCAGCCGCGCACAACGGCGACACCGGCCTGCTCGAACTGAGCAAGGTGGTGGCCAAGTACTACCTGCACCGCCTGCCGGCCGACGGCATCTGCTACTGGGACCTGATTTTCACCGAAGGCAGCGAGGAACGCGACAGTTCCGCCACCGCCGTGGCCGCCTGCGGCCTGCTGGAACTGGCGCGCGCCCTGCCCCTGCTCGATCCGCTGCGCGCCGAGTATGAAACGGCGGCGCTGGGCATGGTCGCCACCCTGTCCGAGCATTACGTGCAGCAGGACGCGCCACCCGGCGGCGGCCTGCTGCGCCACGCCGTGTACCACAAGCCGAACCGCATCGGCGTCGACGAGTCCTGCATCTGGGGCGACTACTTCTATATGGAAGCGCTGGTGCGCCTGACCCGCATGTGGGAGCCCTACTGGTGAAAGCGCTGACCTGCACCACCTTCCTGGCCGCCAGCCTGGCCCTGTCCGGCTGCATGGCAGCGCCGGCATTGGCGCCGGACGCGCCGTGGAAAGCCGATCTGGGCGACGGCCGCTACAAGAATCCGGTGCTGCACGCCGACTATGCCGATCCGGACGTGATCCGGGTTGGCGAGCGCTTCTACATGACCGCGTCGAGCTTTACCAGCGTGCCCGGGCTGCCACTGCTGGAGTCGCCCGACCTGGTCAACTGGACGCTGGTCGGTCACGCCGTGCAGCAGCTGCTGCCGGCCGAGGCCTTCAGGCAGCCGCAGTACGGCAAGGGCGTGTGGGCGCCGTGCCTGCGCTACCACAACGGCCGCTTCTGGATTTTCTATCCCGATCCGGACTACGGCATCTATGTCACCTCCGCCGAAAAATTTGCCGGACCGTGGACCACGCCGCGCCTGCTGCTGGCCGGGCGCGGCATCATCGACCCCAGCCCGCTGTGGGACGACGACGGCAACGCTTACCTGATCCACGCGTGGGCCAAGAGCCGCTCGGGCATCAACAACATCGTGACCCTGCGGCGCATGAGTCCCGACGCCACCAAGCTGCTCGACGAGGCCGGCCAGACCATCATCGACGGCAAGGCCTATCCCGGCCTGCACACGCTGGAAGGACCGAAGCTGTACAAGTCCAAGGGCTGGTACTACGTGTTCGCGCCGGCCGGCGGGGTCGAAATGGGCTACCAGACGGTATTTCGCTCGCGCTCCATCGGCGGACCGTACGAGTCGCGCGTGGTGCTCGCCCAGGGCGACATGGCGGTCAACGGTCCGCACCAGGGCGCCTGGGTGACGGCGCCGGACGGCAAGGACTGGTTCCTGCACTTCCAGGACAAGTATGCCTACGGCCGGCTGGTGCATCTGCAGCCGATGCACTGGAAGGACGGCTGGCCG
>CBFGOU010000767.1:0-2622 GCA_965650445.1 uncultured Oxalobacteraceae bacterium
ATGATAGAGAACGCCGGCGGCGGCGCTGCCGGCGCCGCAGGACAGCGCCAGGGCCAGCGCGGCGTGTTGGAGAAGGGACGAGAGCTTCAGCATGATGGTTTCCTGTGCTTAGAAAGTGCCGCTGTAGATGATGGTGGTGTAGCCGATGGCCGCCTTGGCCGGATTGGTCAACACGACCGGCACGGTCAGTCTGGCGCCCGGCGCCAGGCTGGCGCTGTCGACGGTGATGTAGGGCGCGCCGTCGTGCATGCCGCTGGCGCCGTCGAGCGTGACGCCGCCGGTCAGCCTGTCGAACAGGACCTGGAACGGCCCGCCCAAGGCGCCGGCACCGCTGTTGGTCAGGGTGATGGTGCCACTGTATTTACCGGTCACGCGGTTAAGCACCAGGCCGGAGCGCTGGATGGTGAAGGCGGCGGTGGCGTCGGCAAAGGCCGGGCTCAGGTTCAGGCTCATCACCACCGGGTCGTGGTCGGAGGCGCGGAAGGCGTCGTTGGCATACAGCGCCTGGGCGGCGGCGTTCTTGCCGTCGGTGTTGTAGTCGATCACGGTCGGCTCGTCGGCGTTGTTGTGCCATTCGGTGGCGCCGGCAAACTGGGTATCGAGCGAAGCGCTGGCCAGGGCGTGGTCGAGGTAGCCGCTCTCGCCGTCGAACACGTAGGAATACGGAATCGCCGCCGGGCGCACGAAGCGTTCCAGCTCGTTGACCAGGCCGGCGCCGGCCAGCAGTGCGATCGGATCTTCGTAGCCGTGCGCGTTCATGTCGCCGATGACCAGCACGTCCGGGTCGCCGGCGCTGGCGGCCACCTGCGGGATGAAGTAGCTGGCCAGGCGCTGCGCCTGTTTGACGCGGGTGGCGTTGTTGCAGCTTTGGCCGTCGCCAAGGTCGGCGTCCGGCCCGCTGCCGCAGCTGCCCTTGGACTTGAGGTGGTTGACGATCAATGAGAATCTGGCGCCGTTGTTCGCCTTGAAGGTCTGGGCCATTGGCGGACGGTTGTTGACCGCGTCGCCATCGGACAGCGCGGGGCCGACCAGCGTGAGGCT
The DNA here is from genome assembly GCA_965650445.1 of uncultured Oxalobacteraceae bacterium. Lineage (GTDB taxonomy): Bacteria > Pseudomonadota > Gammaproteobacteria > Burkholderiales > Burkholderiaceae_D > Telluria_A. The sequence goes on from CBFGOU010000767.1 coordinate 1,042, forward strand.
GGCCGGCTTGTAGATCATGGCCACGCGGATGGCGTCGGTGCCGGTGGCGGCCGGCCTGGGCACGACCGCATAGGCGGCGCTGCCGATGGCGGCGTTGAGGGCCTGGACCAGGTAGGCGACGGCGGTGTCGCCATTGTTCTGGATCTCCATCAGGCCGACCGCGTCGGCGTCGATGGCCTTGAGTTCATTGACGATCTTGTCGCGCTGGCGCACGAATTCGGCCAGGTTGTCGGCGCCGCGGCAGTTCGACTTGCTGGTGCCGGCGCCGAGCGTGCAGCCCTGCCCCGTGTTGCCCCAGGCGTCGCGGCCGTCGAGGAAGGTGGTGAAGAAGTTGAGCACATTGGCGCTGGCCACGCGCACATTGCCGGCCACGATGTCGGGCGCGGCGATGCGCGCATTGGTGCGCGAGAAGACCGGGGCCACGGTCGGCTGCAGCTTGAAGGTGGCGCCACCGCCGCCGACGGCGCCGAAGTCGATCACGCCGGTCAGGCTGGTGACGGTGTCGCCGGCGCGCACGGTGCCGCCGGCGCCGATGTAGGGCACGACAGCCGGCGTGGTGAAGATATTGTCGTCGAGCGTAATGACATTGGCGGCGTTGTCCGCGGCCAGTGCCAGCGCTTCCGGCGTGCCGGGGCGGTAACGGTTGGTGGCGGTCTCGCGCCGGCCCGCCGACAGCGTCAGTTCGCCGCGCTCGCCCAGGTAGCTGGTCTGGTTGACCGTGAGCGGGTTGGTAAAGCTGACCAGCATGCCTTCGAGGTGATCGAGCTTGCCGTCGAATTCGACGTTCTGCGGCACGATGGTGTTGCCGACCGAGAGGACCTGGGTGCTGCTGATGTCCTTGATCTCGGTGTAGCTGCGGGTGGCGCCGCCCGGCTTGTATTCGGTGACGGTGCCTTTCACCCGCACGCGCTCGCCGACGTTGACGGTGGGCGCGCTGCCGGTAAAGATGAAGATGGCGTCGGAGGTGGCGGGGTCGCCGTCGCCCGAGGGGTCTTGCAGGAAGTAGCCGCTGGCGACCTTGTGGGTGACCACGCCTTCGGTGCTCTGGACCGTGTTGGCGTACGCACTGGTGGCACCAGCGCCCTGGATCTGCGGGATGGTTTGCTGGCCTTCCACGCCCACGGTGACGGTGCAGCTGGCCGTTTGCGCGGCGTTGTTGGTGAAGGTGACCACGACCGGATAGACGCCGCTCGCCAGCGCGCTGCCTGCCATCAGGTCGACGCTGGCGCCGGCACCGGCCGCGCCCAGGCTGCCCAGCGTGATGCCGGCCACCGCGCCGCTGGTGATGCTGGCGCCATCGACGATGCTGTCGCTGTCGGCGGTGCTCAGGACCACCTTGCCCGCCACGCCCTGCTGCACTGTCAGATTGGCCGGGCAGCTGGTGACGATGGGCGCGGCACTCGCGCCGCCGCACGGCGTCAGGGGACTGGCGCTGTTGTGGGCGAGCGGCGTGCCGCTGACGAAATCGGCGCCGTTCTGGTCGGTGTCGGTACAGACGTTGGCGCGGCGGGCGCTGGTGCTGTTGGTCAGGGTGGGCGCGGGCGCGCTTTCGAAGCCGTTGGCGGTGCTGCCGTAGCCGAC
>CBFGOU010000768.1:0-2614 GCA_965650445.1 uncultured Oxalobacteraceae bacterium
CCGCGCTCGCGCACGCGCGCGGCCTGGCCACCCACCTCGACGGCGCGCGCATCTGCAACGCCGCCGTCAAGCAGGGCATCGGCCTGCGCGACGCCGTCAAGGGCTTCGACAGCGTGTCCGTGTGCCTGTCCAAAGGCCTCGGCGCGCCGGTCGGCTCGGTCCTGCTGGGCAGCCGCGCCTTTGTCGAACAGGGCAAGCGCTGGCGCAAGATGCTCGGCGGCGGCATGCGCCAGGCCGGCATCCTCGCCGCCGCCGGCCTGTATGCGCTCGAGCACAATGTCGAGCGGCTGGCCGACGACCATGCCAACGCGGCCCGCCTCTCGGAGGGACTGGCGCGCATCGGCCAGCTCAAGGTCGCCACGCCGCAGACGAATATTTTCTACATCGAGCTGCCGCCCGCCGCCTGCGACGCGCTGCGCGCCCACCTGGCGCGCGAACGCATCCGCGCCACCGTGGGTCAGCACACGCGCCTGGTCACCCACATCAATATTTCGGCGGCCGACATCGACAGGGTCATCGCCGCCTTCACCGCATTTTTCCAGGATTGGCGCCAGAGCGCATGACCGACTCCACCATCCGCCTCGCCAAGCGCGTCGCCGACATGATCCCGTGCTCGCGCGGCGAAGCCGAACAATACATCGCCGGCGGCTGGATCAGCGTCGACGGCAAGGTCGTCGAGGAAGCCGGCGCGCGCGTGGCCGACGCACAGGAGGTCACGCTCCATCCCGACGCCACCCTGGCCGAGATCGCGCCGGTGACGATCCTGCTGCACAAGCCGGCCGGTTTCAGCGCCAGCGGCGATCCCGCCGCCACGCCCGCCAGCGAGCTGCTCGGTCCGGCCACGCTGGCCGAGGGCCATGGCCAGCCGCGCTTCCTCAAGCGCCACCTGGCCAAGCTGACCCTGACCGCGCACCTCGAAACGCGTGCCAGCGGGCTGGTGGTCTACACCCAGGACTTCCGGGTCGCGCGCAAGCTGATCGACGACGGCGCGCGCGTCGAACAGGAATACATCGTGGAAGTGAAGGGCGCCATCATCGAGGGCGGTCTGGCGCTGCTCAATCACGGGCTGAGCTACAACGGCAAGGAGATCGCGCCGATGAAAGTCAGCTGGCAGAACGAAACGCGCCTGCGTTTCGCCCTCAAGGGCGTGCGGCCCGGCCAGATCGTCAACATGTGCAAGGCCGTTGGCCTGCAGGTGGTGACCATGAAACGCATCCGCATCGGACGCGTGCCGATGGCCAGCCTGCCCGAAGGCCAGTGGCGCTACCTGCTCGACTACGAACGGTTCTGAAGTGTCGCCCCCGCGCTTTCGCGAGGGCGACACGCTTGGCACGTTGCCATTACAATGGCGGCCACTTTCCACCACACAGGTTTTTCCATGCAGCTACGTCACCTTTTCGCTGTTGCCTTCGCCGCAGCCGCCGTTCCCGCCTTCGCCGGCGATCTCGGTTCCGTCCAAACCTTGTCGCAAGCCGAATTCGCCAATCTGTCCAAGGATTTCACCGCCGCCGCCAGCTACAAATCGGTCTCTCCCGCCGAACCGCTGGGCATCACCGGTTTCGACGTCGGCGTCGAAGCGACCGGTACCAACATGGAGCATGGCGAGATCTGGAGGAAAGCCGGTGGCGACAGTTCCACCGTCTACATGCCGCGCCTGCACGTGCATAAGGGCCTGCCGTTCGATATCGACCTGGGCGCCAGCCTGACCGCGGTGCCGGGTTCCGACATCAAGCTGATCGGCGCTGAAATCAAGTACGCCATCGTGGCCGGCAATACCGCCATCCCGGCAGTGGCCGTGAGGGCCGCCGCCACCCGCCTGTCCGGCGTCGACCAGGTCGACTTCAACAGCCGCAGCCTGGAGCTGAGCGTGTCGAAGGGCTTTCTCAATCTGACCCCGTATGCCGGCGTCGGCCGCGTATGGGGCAACGTGACGCCCAATGTGGCCAGCCTGCGCAAGGAATCGCCGAGCGCCGGCAAGGTATTCGCCGGCCTGAACATCAACCTGGGGTTCGCCAACCTGGCCGCCGAAGTCGACCGCACGGGCGGCAACCAGAGCGCCAGCGTCAAGCTCGGTTTCCGCCTGTAAGCCATGCTCAAGCGCATCCACCACGCGGCCATTATCTGCTCGGACTACGCGCGCTCAAAACGCTTCTATGTGGAGGTGCTGGGCTTGACGATCGTGGCAGAAAACTACCGCGCGGCGCGGCGCTCGTACAAGCTCGACCTGGCGCTGCCGGACGGCGCCCAGATCGAGCTGTTTTCCTTTCCCGATGCGCCGGCGCGTCCTTCCTACCCGGAAGCGCAGGGCTTGCGTCACCTGGCCTTCGAAGTCGACGACGTGCAAGCCTGCAAGGCCCGGCTGGAAGGGCAGGGGATCGCGGTCGAGCCGGTGCGTGTCGATGAATTCACCGGCAAGGCCTTCGTGTTCTTCGCCGATCCGGATGGCTTGCCGCTGGAGCTCTACCAGCGTTAGCCTTTCACGGCCACATTTCCCATGTCCTGGCTGAAGCTGGCAATGACCTTGCCGGCGCGCGTCACCCGCCCCTGCCAGGCGTACGCCTGCCGGAAATTAGCCAGCCCTTGTGGGTACGACTTCGGCATCATCGCTCGCGCC
>CBFGOU010000769.1:0-2608 GCA_965650445.1 uncultured Oxalobacteraceae bacterium
CTTGCCCGCCACCGTGACCGGCCTGGCGTTGAGTTCCTCGACCGCCAGCCGCACGCCGTTCTCGTCGTCCTTGCCGGCGAAGGCATTGGCGCCGGACAGCGGTCCGCTGACGCCGATCTTGACGACCTGGTCGTCGGCCAGCGCGCATGCTGAGGCCAGCAGGCACACGAGGGCCGCGAGGGGGAGGGAAGGGCTCGATGGCATGGGCGGTCTCCAGGGCTTGGGGTCGCGGCCATCATCGCATACATCGCGATAATTTAAATTTGGTATTGGCGCTACAACGGTTGACTTCATCAGGCCGGGCGATTACATTGTCGAGGTTTTCATTCTGTGGAGCCCCGAATGGGCAGTTATTCAAGTGCTTGTAGTGGCCGCGTTGGCGGCACCACCTTGATCAGATAACCGCTGTCTCCACAGCCGTCGTCTGCTCGCTGCGGATGATGGCGTCTCCCCTCGCCAGTCACACTACGCACAAGTTCCATCAATCCTGGGTTTCGGAAGGAACCCGCTTGTCGCGAGTATGTAATGACGGTATTGACACCCCAGGCGCCCGTGCGCGCCATCGAACGCCCGATCCACCAGCGCTGGCTGGCCAAACTCGGCCCCGGCCTGATCACCGGCGCGGCCGACGACGACCCGAGCGGCATCGCCACCTATTCGCAGGCCGGCGCCCAGTTCGGCATGCAGCTGCTGTGGACCATGCTGCTGACCTGGCCGCTGATGGTGGCCGTGCAGACCGTCAGCGCGCGCATCGGCCGGGTCACCGGCAAGGGCTTGTCGGGCAATATGCGCGAGCGCTTTCCGCGTCCGCTGCTGTACGCCATCGTCGGGCTGCTGGTGTGCGCCAATACGATCAACATCGCCGCCGACATCGGCGCAATGGGCGACGCGCTCGGGCTCATCGTGGGCGGTCCCAGCCGCCTGTATGCCGCCGGCTTCGGCCTGGTCTCGCTGCTGCTGCAGGTGTTCGTGCCCTACAGCCGCTACGTGCGCCTGCTCAAGTGGCTCACGCTCGGCCTGCTTGCCTATGTGGCGGTGGTATTTACAGTCAAGATCGACTGGCACGGACTCGGTATCGCGCTGGTCGCGCCCGAGTTGACGTGGAACGGCGCCACCATCCTCACCATCGTGGCGGTGTTCGGCACCACCATCAGCCCCTATCTGTTCTTCTGGCAGGCCGCGCAGGAAGTCGAGGAAATGGGCGCCCATCCCGAGCGCCTGCCGCTCAAGGTCGCGCCGCAGCAGGCGCGCGCCAGCTTCCGGCGCATCCGCATCGACACCGTCGTGGGCATGGGCTTTTCGAATCTGGTGGCGTTCTTCATCATCCTGACCACCGCCGTGACGCTGCATGCGCATGGCGTGACGCAGATCGACACGGCGGCCCAGGCCGCGCAAGCGCTGCGCCCGGTCGCCGGGCAGTTCGCCTTCATCCTGTTCGCCGCCGGGATCATCGGCACCGGCATGCTGGCCGTGCCGGTGCTGGCCGGCTCGGCCGCCTACGCCACCGCCGGCGCCTTCGGCTGGACCAAGGGGCTGGAGCACAAGCCGTCGGTTGCCAAGGGGTTTTACGCGATCATCGCCGTGTCCACGCTGGGCGGGGTGGCGCTCGGCTTCATGCCCATCGATCCGATCAAGGCGCTGTTCTGGAGCGCCGTCGTCAACGGCGTGGTGGCCGTGCCGATCATGGCGGCGATGATGGTGATCGGCGCCGACCCCGCCGTGATGGGACGGTTTGCGATCGGCCCGCGCCTGAAGTGGCTGGGCTGGCTGGCCACCGGCGCCATGCTCGCCGCAGCGCTGGCGATGTTTTTTGTAATGTGATGCGTTTGACACGTTTCCGGGCATAATGGAAACGATGTTAATTTCCCTGAAAACCTTTCTGCTGCTGGCAGCCCTGGCGGCGCCCTGGGCCGCCGCCGTCGAGCTGCACGGCCAGGTCGACGTGCGCGCCGTCGCGGCCGATGCCAGTTGCAGCTGGCTGCATGGCGGCATGGGCAAGCTGCGCTACGACCGCTCCGGCGTGCGCCTGGGCCAGGCCACGCTGGCGGCCGATGCCGACCTCACCGATACCCTCGCCGCCACCATCGTTGCCCACGGCAGCGACGACCGCCGCGGCGCACTGGGTGTCAACGAGGCCTACCTGGGCTGGAATCCGCTGCCGGACGGACCCTGGAAGACCCGGGTCAAGGCCGGCGCCTTCTTTCCCGTCACCAGCCTGGAGCTCGATTACGACAGCGTCGGCTGGACCCCGGCGCGCACCGTGTCCAGCGCGGCCATCAACAGCTGGATCGGCGAGGAACTGCGCACCAAGGGCATCGAAGTGAATTTTTCGCGCAACGGCCGCCTGGCCGGTTCGCCGCACGACTTCGGCGTCACCGCCGCGCTGTTCGGCTGGAACGACGAGACCGGCACCTTGCTGGCCTGGCGCGGCTGGACCGTGAGCGATCGCATCACCAGCCTGAGCGAACCGCTGCGCCTGGCCGACCTGCCGGTCTACCGCAAAGGCGGCGAGCTGTGGCAGAACCGCACCATCCACCCGTTTCGCGAGATCGACGGCCGGCTCGGCTATTACCTCGGTGCAAGCTACGCCTACCGCGGCATGCTGGAG
>CBFGOU010000770.1:0-2606 GCA_965650445.1 uncultured Oxalobacteraceae bacterium
GCTGTGGCTGAACTCGTGTCCGATGATCGAGCCGATCGCGCCGTAGTTGACGGCGTCGGATGCGGCCCCGTCGAAGAACGGCGGCTGCAGGATCGCCGCGGGCATGTTAATGGCGTTCTGCACCGGCAGATTGACCGCGTTGACCAGATGCGGCGGCATGGCCCATTCGGTGTTGTCCGGCTTTTTCTTGAGCTTGGCGATGGCGCGCGCATAAGCGAATTCCTCGGCGCGCTGGGCGTTGCCGTAGGCGTCGGTCGGCGACACCTGCAAACCCGAGTACGACTTCCAGTGGTCCGGGTAGCCGACGCCGACGTACAGCGACTTGAGCTTTTGGCGCGCCTGCGCGCGCGTGGCCGGAGCCATCCAGTCGAGCTTTTCGATGCGGCGATCAAATGCGGCGATGATGTTGGCCACCATCTTTTGCACGCGCGCCTTGTGCTCGGCGGGGAAGTAGCGCTCCACGTACATGCGCCCTACCGCTTCGTCCAGCGCGGCGTTGGTGGCGGCCAGCGCGCGCTTCCAGCGCAGCGCCTGCTGCGGCGTGCCGGCCAGGACTTTGGCATGCAGATTGAAGTATTCCTCGCCGAAGGCTTTGGGCAGCACGCCGGCGAAGCGGCTGATCTGGTGGAAGGCCAGGTAATCCTTCCATTGGGCCAGCTCGCCGTCGGCCACCAGCCTGGCGGCGCCGCTGACCGCGCCCGGATGCCAGACGATGAAGCGCTGCGCGTCGTTCAGGCGTGCGCTGTCGAAGAAGGTTTTCCAGTCGATCCCGGGCGCCTTGCGGCGGAAATCGGTCAGGGTCCAGGTGTTGTTGGCCTTCTGCACATCAGCCGACACTTCGCGGCTGGTGTGGGACTGGGCGATCTTCATTTCCAGGTCGAACACGCGTGCCGCGCGCGCGTCGGCGTCGTCGACACCGGCCAGCCTGAACATGGCCGCGATGTGCTGGCGGTACGCATTGCAGTAGCCCTGCATGCGCTCGCCGGCATCGAGGTAGTAGGCGCGGTCGGGCATGCCGAGCCCGCCCTGCAGCAGGTAGGGCACGTTGTGCGCAGGATCGTTCAGGCTCTTCGATACCCACAGCCCGAACAGGTTTTCGGTGTGGAAGTTGGTGTCGTTGAGCGGGTCGACGTCGGCCCGCAGCGACGCGCCCAGCGCGCGCACCAGCGCGGCCTTGTCGCCGATGGCGGCGATGCGCTCGAGCGCGGGTTTGAGCGGGGCAATGCCACGCTGTTCGATCGCCGCTTCGTCCATGAAGGCGCGGTAATAGTCGGCCACCTGGCGGACATCGGGGCGCGCCTTGGGATCGGCGGCGGCCGCTTCGATCAGCTTGGCGATGCGCTCGTTGCTGGTCTCGGCCATGGCGGCGAACGCGCCCCAGCTGCTGCGGTCGGCCGGGATCTCGGTCCTGGCCTGCCATTCGCCATTGACATAGTTATAGAAGTCGTCGCCGGGCAATACCGCCAGTGCCGCCGCCTGCGCGGGCGGCGGCGCGGTCTGGGCGGGGGCATGCGCGGGGACCAGGGTGGCGCCCAGCAGCGCCAGAATCAATGCGGCTTGTTTGCTCATGATTGTCCTTTGTCGAAAATGTTCAACAGGTTTATCAGCAATTACGCCAGCGCGGCGCGCAGCTGTGGCAGCAGGCGCGCCTTGAGCGCGGCACGCGTGCGGATCGCGTTGGCGACGCGCTTGGCGTCGCCCTGCGCGTCCGCGTCCAGATGGTCGCGCACGAATTTTTCCATCATGTCGGCATGGGCCGGATTGCTGGAGCTGGCCACGACGTTGGGAAAGAATGCACTGCGCGAGATGGCTTCCTGGTCGCGCAGCAGCGTATCGCTGTGCTTGACGGCGAAGGCCCAGGCCTGGTCGATGTGGCCGGCGCCGGCAATCCACGGCACCATGCGCACGGTCTGCTGGGCCGGCAGCTCGGGCGAGGCCACCAGCGCCAGCGCGCGCGCGCTCAAGGCGGGATCGGCGGCGCGTGTGAGGGCGCGCACGAAGCGGCCGCGTTCCTCGCTGGTCTGGGCCTTCAGCGCGCGCTCGGTGAGCGCGGCGTGGGTGGCCAGGTCGGCGTTGCGCCCGACCACGCCGAGCACAACGTCGATCAACGACGGCGACAGGCTGGACGGATCGGCCAGGTAGCGCGAAAAACGCCGGCGCGCTTCGGCGATCACGCCCGGCTCGTCGGCGTCGGCCAGGGCACTGGCCAGGCGGCTGCGCACCAGCCGCTCTTCGACGCTGTCGGACGGCTTGTCGTCCCAGCCCATGCGCTCGAACTTCGGCTTGATCAGCTTGACGATGTAGCGGCGCAGCTGCGCGCGTTCGGGTTCGCCTTCGGCCAGCCGGTCGAGTTCGCGCAGGTTGGCCAGGATGGCATCCCACACCGCCACGCGCGCTTCGTCGCCGTAGGACGACGCCAGCTTGAGGTAGCTGCCCAGGTCCATGCGGCCGGCCTGCACCATGCCCCAGGCATCGCTTTGCAGCCGCAGGCGGGTGGCGTCGGACAGGCTGGCCGTCTGGGCCGCCAGGGCGGCGAAGCTGGCCGGGTCGTACTGCACGCGGTAGTAGCCGACGCTGTCGGGATCGACCACCAGGGTGCCGTCGCA
>CBFGOU010000771.1:0-2605 GCA_965650445.1 uncultured Oxalobacteraceae bacterium
CGGCAAACTCAAATGGGGCGGCGACGCCGGCAAGCGCGATACCAGGAGCATGCCCAAGAAGGTCAAGCTGATCGACCTGTTCTCCGGCCCGGTCTACCTGAACGACAAGGGCGAGGCCGACATCGCCTTGATGATCCCCGATTTCAACGGCACCCTGCGCCTGATGGCGGTGGCTTCCACCGATGAAGGCTACGGCCATGCCGACCGCGAAATGACGGTGTCGGCCCCGATCGTGGCCGAAATCGCCATGCCGCGCTTTATCGGCCCGGGCGACAGCGCGGCGCTGGCGCTGGACGTGACGAACATGATGGCCGGCGAACAGGACATCAGCGTCAAGCTCGGCACCGACCGCCTGCTGCGCCTGGCCGACGGCGAGCGCAGCGTCAAGCTCAAGCCGCGCCAGCGCAGCATCCTGCGCTTTAACGTCGAGGCCACCGAACCGTACGGCCTGGCGCGCGTGACGCTCGACGTCAAGACCGGCGGCGCCAGGCCGGTGGCGATCCACCGCGAATTCGCCCTGCAGGTGCAGCCGCCGCTGGCGCGCGAATCCGAAGGGCGGCGCGTGCGCATCGAGCCGGGCGCCAGCGCCACGCTCGACACCAGAATGCTCGAACGCTTCCACCGCGCCTCGAGCACGCTCAGCATGACCTTGTCGAACAAGCCACCGATCAATGTGCGCAGCATCGTCAAGGGCCTGCTCGACTATCCGTACGGCTGCCTGGAGCAGACCACCAGCGCGGCCTATCCGCATGTATTCATCGACGAGGCCGGGGCCAAGGCGGTTGGGCTGGAGCCGCGCACGCGCGAACAGCGCGCCCGCGTCATCGAAGGCGCGATCGGCCGCATCGCCGGCATGCAGGGCGCCGCCGGCGGCTACCACCTGTGGAGCGCCAGCGAAGGCAGCTACGAAGCCTGGCTCACACCCTACGTTACCGGCTTCCTGATGGATGCGCGCGAGGCCGGCTTCAGCGTGCCCGAAGCGATGAACAAGCGCGCCCAGACCTGGATGGTGGAACGCCTGAACGGCGCGGCCAACCAGTTCACCGCGCTGCCCAGGTCGCTCAAGGCCGACGCCAACGGCCGCTACAACCACAGCGACTATGAACTGCTGCGCAACAGCCACCAGCGCTTCGCCGAACTGGCGTACATCGGCTACATGCTGGCGCGCGAACAGAAAGCCTCGCTGGCCTCGCTGCGCCTGCTGCACGACCAGTACCGCGACCGCGCGCGTTCGCCGCTGCCGCTGGTCCACCTGGGTATCGCGCTGGCCCTGATGGGCGACGCCAAGCGCAGCCAGGCCGCCATCGCCGACGCCATGACCCGCCCCTACGGCATCCACAGCGGCTATATGTGGGACTGGATGGGCGACTACGGCAGCGCCGTGCGCGACCAGGCCATGTCCTACGCCCTGCTGGTGCGCCACAAGATCGAGCACCCGCAGCGCGAAACCATGCTCACCAGCCTGGCCGAGCAGCTGGGCGAGCGGCGCTATTACTCGACCCAGGAACGGATCGCCCTGTTCATGGCGGCGCGCGCGGCCGGCGGCAGCAGCAGCGAAGCCTGGAAAGCGCAGTACAAAGTCGGCGACAGCACCGTGGCGGCCGGTTCGAAAGACAGCGAAGTGCGTTCGCTCGATCCAGCCATGGCGCCGAACGGCGTCATCGTCGAGAACAAGGGCAGCACCCCGCTGTGGGTCGAGCTGGAAGGCAGCGGCTTCCCGCTCAAGATGCCGGCGCCGAGCGACGACAAGATCGCCCTGAAGCGCCAGTGGTACGGCACCGACGGCAAGCCGTGGAAAGGCGGCCCGCTCAAGGTCGGCGACATGCTGCTGGTGCGCCTGACCGCCAGCAGCAAGGAGCCGATCGAAGACGCCCTCGTGGTCGACCATATCCCGGCCGGCCTCGAAGTGGAAAACCAGAACCTGTCGGCCGGACCGCAGGCCGGCGAGTTCACGGTCGACGGCGTCAACCTGGCCCAGGCCACCGAGGCGGCCGCCATCAAGCACAAGGAATACCGCGACGACCGTTTCGTGGCCGCGCTCAAGCTCGATGGCAACGTCAAGCACCTGTTCTACATGCTGCGCGTGGTCACGCCGGGGCGCTTCCAGGTTCCGGGCACCTTTGCCGAAGACATGTACCGGCCGCACATCCGCGCGCACGGCGCCGCGCCCGAGCCGGTCACCGTGACCGATCCGCGCGGTGCGGGCAAGTAGTGCCCTGGCCTGGCTGCGGCGCCATCCGTGGCGCGGCGGCCTGGCCATCGTGTTGTCGGCCCTGCTGCTGGCCGACCAGCTGCTGCCGCCGCCGATACCGCGCGACGCGCCCGGCATGGTGGTCACCGCGCGCGACGGCACGCCCCTGCGCGGCTGGCCCGACGGCGACGGCGTCTGGCGCCTGCCGGTCACGCCCGCCCAGGTATCGCCACGCTATCTGGAAGCGCTGCTCACCTATGAAGACCGCTGGTTCTGGTGGCATCCCGGCATCAACCCGCTGGCCATGCTGCGCGCCGGCTGGCAGTGGGCCGCGCACGGGCGCGTGGTTTCGGGCGGGTCGACCCTGTCGATGCAGGTGGCGCGCGCGATCGAACCGGTGCCCCGCAGCCTGAA
>CBFGOU010000772.1:0-2604 GCA_965650445.1 uncultured Oxalobacteraceae bacterium
CTTGAGCACCACATGGCGCGTGTCGTAGTCGCCGCCACGGCTGCCGCGCGCCAGCGATGCGGCCATCAGGCGTTCGCGCATGCCGCGCCTGGTCAGCAGGGAGAGCTGCGCCTGGCCGCTGGTATTGGCCAGGGTCAGCAGGTATTTCCCCGTCAGCCCGCGCGCCTTGGCCGCCGCCGCCGCAGCATCGATGTCGGCCTCGGACAGGCCGTCCAGCTCGGCGCGGGTGTCGACCACCACCGCCGATGCATTGGTTTCTTTCAGCACATACTGTTTGAAGGTCGATTGCAGGCTGGCGATCTGGCCGTTATAGGTCTTCAATGTGGCCTTGTCGGCCGGCGACAGCCTGGCGCCGGCGCGCACGAAATCCTTGTAGTAGCGCTCCAGCAGAAAGCGCGCTTCGGCGTCCAGGCCCAGCTTGTCGCGCTGGGCGTACAGGGTGTCGACCCGCTTGAACAGGCGCGGGTTGAGGAAGATCGCATCGGTGTGCGCCGCCAGCTTCGGCGCCATGGCGCGGTCGACCGCGTCGAGCCGCGCGTTGGTGTTGGCGCTGTGCAGATTGGTGAAGGTCGCCTCGACCCGCGCCAGCAGGCGGCCGGAACGCTCCATCGCGGCCAGGGTATTGTCGAAGGTGGGCGCGGCCGGATTGGCGGCAATCGCTTCGGCCTCGCGCAAGTGCTCGCGCATGCCTTCTTCAAAGGCCGGCACGAAATGCGCGTCCTTGATCTTGTCGAAAGGCGGGTACTGCAACGGCAGGCCGCTCGGCCGGGCAAAGGGGTTGGCGGCGTCAAGCGCGGCAACGGCGGGGGAAACGGCGAACGCCAGCGCAACGCTGGCGGCAATCATTAGCTGGTGGGGACGGGTCATGGCATCTTTCGCGGCTAGGTGAGGCCGCTGGCGGGTGGCCGGCGGCACAGGCGAAAGATGGTAGCAGGCGCGGGTCAGCTCGTCACGCGCGTTTCGATATGCATGTGCTATCGCAGGCAAACCTCAGTAGTGCGGCGGCTTTTCGTTGAGGATCTGCTGGCTGCCCTGGGCGCGCGTGCGCATGTGCTCGATCAACTGGCTGACCATCGCTTCGAGCTGGTCGATGCGCCGGCTTTGCTGGTACACCTGCTGGTTGAGCGAGTCGACCAGGTCTTCCTGCTGGGCCAGCTTGATTTCGATATCGACAAAACGGTCTTCGTGGTTCACGGGCGGCTCTCGGGCGGTAAAGCCGGCATTATGCCAGCCTTGCCCGCCTGCGCGTCAGCCATGCCAGAGCGTGTACTCGACGCCGTTCTGGATGGCGCCAATCACCTGTGCCGTATTTTCCGGGCCCTCGCTGAACTGCGTCAGCACGTGTGCGCGCGAGACACCACTGTCGAGTGCCGCGGTCCAGAAGTCATACCCGGCCTGCTTGGGCGCGCGGTGCAGCACGTGCTCGAACAGCGTGTTGACGAACTCGCCGTTGCTCAGGTTGGCGCCGAAGCGCTGCCCGAATTCGGGCACGGCCAAAAAGCTGGCCGCCACACTTTCCAGCGAGACGCCGTTGTCCAGCGCATCGATCCAGAAGCCCAGCCCGCTCGGCAGCGGAGCACGGTCGAGCGCGGCGGCGAACATGCGGTAGGCCTGGCCGCCATGGCCGTTGACGTCGAGTGCGACCGAGGTGTCGCCGAACTGCACGCGTTCGACGTCGACCAAGGTGTCCAGGCCGGTGGCGCCGCTGTTCACCGTAAAGCCGAGGTCAGCCTTAGCGACCGTGAAGCCGCTGCGCGCCCCCGCGTAGACCACGGTATCGATGCCACCCTTGCCATCGAAGGCATTGTTGTCGGCAGTGCCGGTCAGGCTGTCCTTACTATCGGTGCCAGTGCGGTTCAGGCTACTGCTGATGGTGATCGCCAGCGCCGCGCTGGCGCTGCCGCTGTTATCGGCCAGATCGGTTGAACTGGCCGTGACCGAATAATTGCCATTGATTAGTGCATGGGTGGTCACACTCCAGGCACCGTCGGAGCCGACAGTGGCTTCGCCGAGCAGCACATCGACGCTGCCCACTTGGCTGCTTAGACTGATCGTACTGCCGGCCTCGCCCGTCCCCGAAAATACCGGCTGGTTGCCGACTACGGTAACGTGGGCCACCGGTGCGGCCGGCGCCTGCGTATCGATGTTAAAGCTGAAGCTGACACTGTGCGGGGAGACATTGCCGGCCGCGTCGGTGGCGGTCGAGAACAGACTATAAGCACCGTCGGCAAGCGCGTCGGCGGTGACGGTCCAGAACCCCTGCGCGTTGGTCACTGTGCTGCTCAGCAGGGTGACCCCGTTGTAGATCTTGACGGTGGCACCAGCCTCGGCAATGCCGAACAGCACTGGGGTGCTGCCCGTGATGTAGCCATCGGCATTGACCGACGCGCCCAGAGTCGGGGCAACCGGGGCGCTGGTGTCCAACAGTTGGGCACGGGTGAAATTACCATCACTAAATTGCAGAGTTTCGATGGAGGTCAGCGTGTCATTGCCATCCGCGCCGCTGAGCATGAGGCTGCCGTCCGTCAACACATTGAATGTATAGCCTCCGGACGTGCCGCTGAAAATGGCCCGGCTCAAACAGTGGTGCGAGGACATCAATCA
>CBFGOU010000773.1:0-2604 GCA_965650445.1 uncultured Oxalobacteraceae bacterium
TGGACCCCCTGGTCCCAAACCAGGTGCGCTACCGGACTGCGCCACACTCCGAAGACGTTATTATACGTCGGAGCGCCATCAGCGTCAATGACACTCCCCGAAGTATTCCGTGCGGAATCTTACACGGGGACCTTGTCGGCGATGCGCCGGGCCGACGATTCGGCCTGCGCAGCATTCTTGGCTTCCACCATCACACGGATCAGCGGCTCGGTGCCGGAGGCGCGGATCAGTACGCGGCCGGCGTCCGCCAGCTCACGCTCGACGGCTTCTTTTTCGGAAACCATTGCGGCGTTCTTGGTCCAGTCGAAGCCGGCCGGCACTTTCACGTTGATCAGGGTTTGCGGATACAGCGTCAACTCCTTGCAGCAGCCGTCCAGGGTCTTGCCGCTGCGTTTCAAGGCCGACAGCACTTGCAGCGCCGAAACGATGCCGTCACCGGTAGTGTGTTTGTCCAAGGCCAGCAGGTGGCCCGAACCTTCGCCGCCGAACAGCCAGCCGTTCTCTTTCATGACTTCCAGCACGTAGCGGTCGCCGACCTTGGCGCGCTTGAAGCCGACGCCGAGTTCCTTGAACGCGACTTCCAGCGCCATATTGGTCATCAGCGTGCCGACCGCGCCTGCGACCGGGCCGGTGCTCATGCGGTCGCGCACCATGACGTAAAGAAGCTCGTCGCCGTTGTAGATGCGCCCGCTGCTGTCGCACATGAGCAGGCGGTCGGCGTCGCCGTCGAGCGCGATGCCGAGGTCGGCTTTGTGGGCGACTACGGCCTCCGACAGCGCCTTCGGTGCGGTGGCGCCGAAGCCGGCGTTGATGTTGAAGCCGTCCGGCGAGGCGCCGATGGCGACCACTTCGGCGCCCAGTTCGTGGAACACACTCGGGGCAATATGGTAGGCGGCGCCGTGCGCGCAGTCGACCACGATCTTCAGGCCGTGCAGATCCAGCTCGTTCGGGAACGTACCTTTGCAGAATTCAATGTAGCGGCCTTGGGCGTGGTCCAGGCGCTTGGCGCGGCCCAGCTTTTCCGATGGCACGCAGCCCATCGGCTGGTCGATCGCTTCTTCGATTTCCAGCTCGACCGCGTCAGGCAGCTTGGTGCCGTGCTCGGAGAAGAACTTGATGCCATTGTCCTGGAATGGGTTATGCGAGGCGGAGATCACGACGCCTGCGGACAGGCGTAGCGCGCGGGTCAGGTAGGCCACCGCCGGGGTCGGCATTGGGCCGGCCAGCATGACGTCCACGCCGGCGGCGGCAAAGCCGGCTTCGAGCGCGGCTTCGAGCATGTAGCCGGAGATGCGGGTGTCCTTGCCGATCAGCACGGTCGGTCGGCCGGAGGCGGTGTTGGTTTTCGCCAGCACTTTTCCGGCGGCGTAGCCGAGCCGCATCACAAAATCAGGCGTGATCGGCGCAACGCCAACCAGTCCACGCACACCGTCAGTACCGAAATATTTACGTGCCATGTTTTACTCTTTTTTTGTGTGAGTTAATACGATGAATTCGAATGCGGCGTAACGGTTGCTGCCTGCCACACCTTGAAAGCGTCAACGGTTTCAACAACATCATGCACGCGCACGATGCGCGCTCCCTGTGCTACCGCAGCGAGCGCCCCGGCCAGGCTGCCGGCCAGACGCTGCTCCAGCGGCTTACCGGTGACGGCGCCGATCATCGACTTGCGCGACAGGCCCGCAAGCACCGGCAGGCCGAGTTCATCCTGCATGCGGCCAATGTTTTGCAGCAAGACATAGTTGTGCTCGACGGTCTTGCCGAAGCCGAAACCGGGGTCGATGCAGATGCGCTCGCGCTCGATGCCGGCGGCAGTCATCGCCTCCACCCGTTCGCGCAGAAATCCGATCACTTCGCCCACCACGTCGTCGTAGCGGGGGTTGTGCTGCATGGTTTGCGGATCGCTTTGCATGTGCATCACGCACAGGGCGCAATCGCTGCCCGCCACCGCGTCGAGCGCGCCCGGCGCACGGAATCCATTGATGTCGTTGATCATGTCCGCCCCGGCAATGATGGCTTCGCGCATCACGGCTGGCTTGTAGGTGTCCACCGAGACCGGCTTGCCGAGGTCGCGCAACGCATACACCACCGGCATCACGCGACGCAATTCTTCGTCAAGCGGCAGCGCGGGGGCGCCGGGGCGGCTCGACTCGCCGCCGATGTCGATCATGTCCACGCCTTCGCTGATCATTTCTTCAGCGCGCGACAAGGCGAACTCCAGCGATTGGAACTTGCCGCCGTCGGAAAATGAATCGGGTGTCACGTTGAGGATGCCCATGACGAGCGGCCGTGCGGCAAGATCGAAGCCGAATCGGCCGCATTGAAGAGTGTGTCGCATGCGTACTTGGTGAGGTTGCTTGATCTGGCCGGAAATGAAAAATGCCGTTCAGTTATTGACTGAACGGCATTATATACCGACCTACCCCCTGATTCGATTCGATCAGGCAGGTGCTGCGGCGTTCGGCGACACCCCGCCGGAACCGCTATCGCCCGACGAGGGGCGTTTGGTCAGCAAGCCCGCTTTCGGTGCGCGCGGCTCGTTGCCGGCCATGATGTCGTTGATCTGGTCGGCGTCGATGGTTTCCCAGTCGAGCAGGGCGCGGG
>CBFGOU010000774.1:0-2600 GCA_965650445.1 uncultured Oxalobacteraceae bacterium
CCAATATCCTGCAAATGCTCAAGCTGCCCGACGGTACCGTCAAGGTCCTGGTCGAAGGCGCTCAGCGTGCGCGCATCAACCACATCAGCGATGCGCCGACGCATTTCATCGCCGACCTGACCCCGTTGAATTCGGAAATCGGTGACGATTCCGAAGTCGAGGCGATGCGTCGCGCGATCGTTCAGCAGTTTGACCAGTACGTCAAACTGAACAAAAAAATTCCACCTGAGATCCTCGCTTCGCTGGCAGGCATCGACGACGCCGGCCGCCTGGCCGACACGGTCGCCGCGCATCTGCCGCTCAAGCTTGAGCAGAAACAGGTGATCCTGGAAATCTTCAATGTCGCCAAGCGCCTCGAGCATCTGCTCGGCCAGCTGGAAGGCGAACTCGACATTCTTCAGGTGGAAAAGCGCATCCGTGGCCGCGTCAAGCGCCAGATGGAAAAGTCGCAGCGCGAGTACTACCTGAACGAGCAGGTCAAGGCCATCCAGAAGGAACTGGGCGAGGGCGAAGACGGCGCCGATATCGACGAGCTCGAGAAGAAGGTGATTGCCGCCAAGATGCCGAAAGAGGCATTGGACAAGGCTACCGCCGAAATCAAGAAGCTCAAGCTGATGTCGCCGATGTCGGCCGAGGCGACCGTGGTGCGCAATTACATCGACACCCTGGTCAATCTGCCGTGGAAGAAAAAGTCCAAGGTCAATAACGACCTGGCCAACGCCGAGACGGTGCTGGAAGGCGATCACTATGGCCTCGACAAGGTCAAGGAACGCATTCTGGAATATCTCGCGGTGCAACAGCGCGTCGACAAGCTGAAGGCGCCGATCCTGTGCTTCGTCGGTCCTCCGGGCGTCGGCAAGACCTCGCTGGGCCAGTCCATCGCCAAGGCCACCAACCGCAAGTTCGTGCGGATGGCGCTCGGCGGCGTGCGTGACGAAGCCGAGATTCGCGGTCACCGCCGTACCTACATCGGCTCGATGCCGGGCAAGGTGCTGCAATCGCTGGCCAAGGTCGGCGTGCGCAACCCGCTGTTCCTGCTCGACGAAATCGACAAGATGGGTGCGGATTTCCGTGGCGATCCTTCGTCGGCCCTGCTCGAAGTGCTCGATCCTGAACAGAATCACACGTTCAGCGACCACTACATCGAAGTCGACTTCGACCTGTCGGACGTGATGTTCGTGGCGACCTCGAACTCGTTCAACATTCCGCCGGCACTGCTGGACCGCATGGAAGTCATTCGCCTGTCGGGTTACACCGAAGACGAAAAGACCAGCATCGCCCAGCGCTACCTGTTGCCCAAGCAGATCAAGGCCAACGGTCTGAAGGAAGACGAGATCAAGGTGGAAGAAGCCGCCATCCGCGACATCATCCGCTACTACACCCGCGAAGCCGGCGTGCGTTCGCTGGAACGCGAAGTGTCGAAGATCTGCCGCAAGGTCGTGAAGATGCTGCTGCTCAAAAAGGCCGACAAGAAAGTGCTGGTCTCGGGCAAAAACATCGACAAGTTCCTGGGCGTGCGCCGCTACGACTTTGGCGTGGCCGAGAAAGAGAACCAGATCGGCCAGGTGGTCGGCCTTGCGTGGACCGAAGTGGGCGGCGATCTGCTGACCATCGAAGCGGTCACCATGCCGGGCAAGGGCAACGTCATCCGCACCGGTACCCTGGGCGACGTGATGAAGGAATCGATCGAAGCGGCGCGCACCATCGTGCGTTCGCGGGCGAACCGTCTGGGCGTAAAGAACGACGTGTTCGAAAAGAGCGATATCCACATTCACGTGCCGGAAGGCGCCACGCCGAAAGACGGACCATCGGCAGGCATTGCGATGACCACCGCGCTGGTATCGATTTTCACCGGCATTCCGGTGCGCGCCGATGTGGCGATGACGGGCGAAATCACGTTGCGCGGCGAAGTGCTGCCGATCGGCGGTCTGAAGGAAAAACTGCTGGCGGCGCATCGCGGCGGTATCAAGACCGTGCTGATCCCGGAGCAGAACGTCAAGGATCTGGCCGACATTCCGGACAACGTGAAAAATAAGCTCGAAATCGTTCCGGTACGCTGGATCGACAAGGTGCTGGAAATCGCGCTGGAGCGCCAGCCTGAGGCCGTTGTCGAAGTCGCCCCGGTAGCGGTCGCCGCCGCCGCGGTCGATGGCGCCGGGTCGACCGAGATCGTCAAGCACTAAGCTGTTTCACTTGCAGCAACCGACAAGCGCCCTCGAGGCGCTTGTTGTTTTTGCCTTGACACTTCACGGCGCGGCTTGTTTAATACGCGCTGCGGTTTTGTTTCCACCGCATTTTTTAGTTACGGGGCCCATGTGAATAAAACAGAATTGATCGAAGAAATCGCGAAGTCCGCCGATATCACCAAAGCCTCCGCCACGCGGGCCCTGGACGCGATGATCGATGCGGTGACGGCCAGCCTGCAAAAGAACGACAGCGTCACCCTGGTCGGCTTCGGCACCTTCTCGGTCGGCGAGCGCGCGGCACGTTCGGGGCGCAATCCGCGCACCAAGGAAGCCATCAAGATTAAGGCCGCGAAGGTTCCTAAATTTAAAGCTGGCAAAGCGCTGAAAGATGCAGTAAACTAATGTCCTTCGCTG
>CBFGOU010000775.1:0-2579 GCA_965650445.1 uncultured Oxalobacteraceae bacterium
GGCTCCACACGCGCGGACGGTGCAGCAGCAGGAACGGTTCGATCTGGCGCCGGCCGCTGCCCGCAGCGCCGTCGTCGGCCAGGACTTCGGTCTCGATTTCATGGCGGTAGCGCGCGTTCAGTTCCTCGATGCGCGCGCTAATCTGTGCCACCAGCGCGTCGTCGTCGGGCATGTGCTCCCTGGGCGCATCGGCGAAATCGGTCAGCAGGCAAAAACGCACGTTCGGGTCGCGGTTGGCCAGGTAGTGCACTTCGAGCGCTTCGCACAGGCTGGCCACGTTGTCGGCGCTGTAGATCAGGGTCGGGACCACCACGATGGCGTGGGCGTCGCTCGGCACGCCCTTGCGGTAGTCCATGCGCGGCAGCGGGTGCGGGCGCGCCAGCTGGGTGGCCAGGAAGTTCACCAGCGCCAGCGCCAGCTGGCTGGTGCCGATCACGGCGAGCAGTCCGAGCACGATCAGCAGCACGCCGTCGAGGTCGTCGCCGGCCGCGCGCTTGACGGCCGCGCCGGTAAACAACAGGGTGAAGATGCCGATCGAGCCGAGGTAGACCGTCAGCGGCGACCGGCGGGCGGCGCGGCGCACGGCGGCACTGGGCGGAAAGCGCGCGGCCAGGCGCCGCTCCAGCAGCGGCAAGCCTTTGCCGACCAGGTAATAGCCGACGTGGCGGGTGCGCTCGTCCAGGCCGCCGGCGGCCAGGTCGCGGTTTTCCATGGCCAGCCCCAGGGCCTGTTCGGCCACCTGGATTTCGCTGAAGTCGCAGCGCTTGGCCAGGTTTTCCACCACGTGGCGGTAATGGTCGCGGGTGGCGAAGTCCATCTTGCCGTAGGTGTCGGCCGGGTCCAGGCGCAGGGTGCGTTCAACTCCGCTCATGGTCTCGACGAATTCCTGCCAGTCGGTGGTGCCGAGGAAGCGCAGGCTGCCGATGCTGTTGCTGATCGAGACCTGGTCGGCGGCCTGCTGGCCGATCTCGGCCTGGATCTGCTGTTCAATGGTCAGGCCGCTCTCGGCCAGCCGGGTGGAGACCCATTGCAGGGCCAGGGTCAGGCCCGGGCTCTGGCCCTGCAGGCGGCGCGCGATTTCGGCCACGAAGCCGCTGTTCATCGACTGGCCCGAACGGGCCATGTCGGCCACCAGCAGGATCAGGTCGGACGGACTCTTGTCCGCCGTTTCGACCATCTGGTCGGCCCAGGTGTTGGCCAGGTCGCGCTGGTTGCGGTTGTCGTACACGCGCGCGGCCACGCGGCGCAGGTTCTCGATCAGCGCCAGGCGCAGCATGATGGGGATGGCCCACAGTTCGCCCAGCTTGAGCGGCGCGACTTCCTGATAGGCGTCGACGAAGCGCGCCAGGCTTTCCGGATCGACGCGGCCGTCGCCGTGGGCGATGATTTCGAGCGCGATCTGGTACACGCGCGGGGTGCCGTCGGCATCGTCGTTGGCCAGGCGCGGCAGCTCCTTGCTGTAATCCTTGGGCAGGTGCCGGCGCGCGGTGCGGATCTGCTCTTCGATCAGGTAGAAGTTATCGAGCAGCCATTCGGAGGCGGGGGTGATCTGCCGCCCCGACTTGATGGCGGCGGTCAGTTCGGCGCAGGTGTCGCCGATGACGGCGGCGTTCTCGCTCAGCCGCGCCAGCAGGCGGTCGGGGCCGCCCTTGTTGCTCAATTGGTGACGGTGCGCCAGGAACTTGCCGTGCATGGCCATCTGGGCCGCACTGAACAGTTCGGAGCGCAGCGGCGTCTCCTGCTCGATGTCCGTTTCCGGCGTGGCGCCGAATTGATAAAGCGTGTCGGACAGGACGGTTTTTTCTTCGTTCAACGGGAAACCTCGCGTAGGCATGAGTAGCCAACACGCTGCCTTAGCGGCTGTTTCAAAATGGGCATGGCGTTGTTGCGGCTCCTTGCCCATTTTGAAACAGCCTCTTACAGCGCGTTGCGACCGGGGCGAACGGCTGTTTCCATACTAAAACCACGTGCATAAACGCACTGTGCGCCAGCGAACATAATTCGCCAGCAATGCCGCCGTGAAATCAGAAATGGTAGCGCAGCGAGACCGTCAAACTGCGCTCGTTCTGGCGCGGTGCGGTGTGGATGAGGGCACGGGCCGGGCGCTCGCTCTTGACGCGAAGAAACTCCGTGACCAGTGTGAATGACGGGCTCAGGTCGAGCGCGTAGGCCAGCGCGACCGCGTGGCCGCGCTCGCTGTTCGGATCTTGCGGCAGGATGTCGTCTTCCTCGTCGACGCTGAAGCGGTCGTAGCGCACGGTGGCCTGGCCCGGCCCCAGGCGATGGCTGGCCAGCGCGAACCAGGAGGCGTAATCGGCGTACACCTCGTTACTTCCCAGCAAGGTGCTGCCCTGCATGGCCTGCGCCACGACTTCCCAGCCGGCGCCAGGACGCAGGCGCAAGCCGAGGTGGTTGAAGCGCGTGCGCCAGCTCCATTGGCGGTCCTCGATGGCATTCGAATCGGCGCGGTTGTCGTAATGCATCGCCGTCAGCTCCAGCATGCCGCGGTAGGCGTAGCTTGCACTGAGGTAATAGCCGAGCCGGCCGTCGATCTCGCGAAACGGGTGGATGGTGCGGTT
>CBFGOU010000776.1:0-2577 GCA_965650445.1 uncultured Oxalobacteraceae bacterium
CTCATCAAGATCATCAACATCGTGGCGCTGCTGCTGGTGCCGCTGCTGCCGGCCACCGGCTGGATCGCCATCAAGGCGGCGCCGCCGATGCACGCGCCGGTGGCGATGCCGGCCTCGGCCGACGTGCCGCCCATGGCGGCCCCGGTGCAGGCGCCGTAGCGCTTAGAACACGCACATCCGGTCGGCCGCCACGCGCAGCTCGGCGCGGAAGTCCGGATGGGCGATGGCGATCAGCTCCTGCGCGCGCTGCTTGGCCGATTTGCCGCGCAGCTGCGCCACGCCGAACTCGGTCACCACGTAATTGATGTCGTTCTTGCTGGTGGTGGCGTGGGTGCCGGGCGCGAGCACCGGCACGATGCGCGAGACGGTGCCATCCTTGGCCGTCGACGGCAGCACGATAAACGATTTGCCGCCCTTCGAGCGGTTGGCCGCGCGCACGAAGTCGACCTGGCCGCCGGTGCCGGAATAGGGCAGGTGGCCGATGCTCTCCGAACCGCATTACCCCAGCAGATCGACCTGCAGGCTGGCGTTGATCGACACCAGATTGTCGTTCTGCCCGGCGATATACGGGTCGTTGGTAAAGTTGACCGGATGCATTTCCAGCATCGGGTTGTGGTGCATGAAGCGGTACAGGCGCTGCGAGCCGAGCGCGAAGGTCGCCACCATCCGCCCCGGCATGAAATTCTTGCGCCGGTTCGTCACCACCCCCGCTTCCACCAAACTCAGAATGCCGTCGCCCAGCATTTCGGTATGGATGCCCAGGTCGCGCTTGCCGGTCAGCTGCATCACCACCGCATCGGGAATGCCGCCGTAACCGATCTGCAGGGTCGCGCCGTCGCCGATCATGTCGGCGACATGCTTGCCGATGGCCTGCTGCACCGGACCGATGGCCGGCAAGCCCACTTCCAGCACCGCCTCGCCGCTCTCGACGAGCGCGCTGACCTGCGACACGTGCACGTGACACTGCCCATGCGCGAACGGGACGTGGGGATTGACTTCCAGCACCACCGCGCGCGCCTTGGCCAGCGCCGCCATGGTGTAGTCGGTTCCCAGGCTGAGCGAGAAAAAGCCGTGCTCGTTCATCGGCGAGGCCAGCGCGAACACCACGTCGGCCGCCATCGACCCGGGCTCG
Source organism: uncultured Oxalobacteraceae bacterium (assembly GCA_965650445.1). Classification (GTDB taxonomy): domain Bacteria; phylum Pseudomonadota; class Gammaproteobacteria; order Burkholderiales; family Burkholderiaceae_D; genus Telluria_A. Next base: position 1,133 of record CBFGOU010000776.1, read on the forward strand.
ATCAGCGCGGGGATCTCGGAAAAATAGTTGGGGATGAAATCGCACCAGCCGCCTTGCCCGGACGCGCGCGACGCGCCGCCGAAAAACAGCGCAGCATGGCGGACGTGCTGTGCGGTGCCGCGCTCGAAATAGCCGAACTTGCGCAGCGCCAGAATCTGCGCCACCTTGATCCCGTGAAAGCGCCGGCGCTGGTCGGACAGGGCCGTCAGCAGGGCGGGCGGCTCGCCCACCCCGGTCGGCACGATGATGGTATCGCCGTCGCACAGCAGGGCCAGCGCCTCCTCGGCGGTACAGCGTTTGCTTTCGTAGATCGACTGTGCAGCTGGCATCGTGCTCTCCTGTCGTTACTGTTACAAAGTGTTCCCGGCCTATCGAAATGGCATCGGCCAAACAATAATGAAGCATTCACCGCGCGAGGTCCACCATGATGATTCGCCACTTGCTCTTCTGCATTGCCGTGCTGGCCATCGCGAGCGCCCAGGCCCAGGAACGCCCGCCGCGCATGGGCGAGGTGCCGGCCGATGCGAAGCCGGACGCGAAAAAAGACCATCCCCGGCCGGACGCCAAACCCGCCGGCAAGTCCGCCAAGCAACCGGTCCGGCGGCGCGCCGTGCCGATGGTGATCGACCGCATGCCCGGCCCCACGCCGCCGGCGGTGTACGGCCCGGTCCTGACCGTGCCCAGTCCCGCGCCCATGCCCGCCACCGGCGTGCCGGGCGCGCCGGCGCCCCCGGTGATGATCAACGGCTGCGACGCCGGCGGTTGCAACGGCAGCGACGGCGTGCGCTACAACGGCGTCGGCACTACCTTGCTCAGTCCGCAGGGAAGGCTGTGCCACCGCAACGGCCTCGCCGTGCAGTGCTGACGGCGCAGCGTGTACAATCGGCGCTGATTGACGTTTACGTAAGCGTTAAGCAAACTCGACAAGGGAAAGCCATGCAACTTCAAGATAATGTATTTATCGTGACCGGCGGCGCCTCCGGGCTGGGAGCGGCCAGCGCGCGCATGCTGGCCGAGGCCGGCGCCAGGGTCTTGCTGGCCGATGTGCAGGCCGAAGCCGGCCACCAGTTGGCGGCCGGGCTGAAAGGCCAGTTCATCCGCTGCGACGTCACCCAGGAGGCCGATGCCAGGGCGGCGGTGGCCGCGGCGCTGGCCATGGGCAGCCTGCGCGGGCTGATCAATTGCGCCGGGATCGCGCCGGCCATCAAGACGGTCGGGCGCGACGGCCCCCATCCGCTCGAAATTTTCCAGCGCACCATCAACATCAACCTGATCGGCACCTTCAATATGGCGCGCCTGGCGGCCGAGGCGATGGGCCATGGCGAAGCGCTGGCCAGCGGCGAGCGCGGCGTGATCATCAACACCGCCTCGGTCGCCGCCTACGACGGCCAGATCGGGCAGGTGGCCTACGCCGCCTCGAAAGCGGCGGTGGTCGGCATGACCCT
>CBFGOU010000777.1:0-2574 GCA_965650445.1 uncultured Oxalobacteraceae bacterium
CTGATAATCCTTCCAGCCCGACCCGATGATATAGCCACGCACCACCGCCTCGACCATGATGGGCTTGAGACGCTTGGCGACCACGGCGCGCCCCTTTACTTGCTCCACTTCATCTGCAGCCACCACCGATTCCGGCGCCACGCCGGTCAGGTGGTTGGGCACGATGTGGCCGAGTTTGTCGAACCAGAAATCGCTCATCTGGTTCAGGACCATCCCCTTGCCGGGGATAGGCTCGTTCATCACGACGTCGAAAGCCGACAGGCGGTCGGTGGTGACAATCAGGATCTTGTCGTCGCCAACGGCATAATTATCGCGGACTTTGCCGTGGCCCAGCAGCGGCAGGGATCGGATGGAGGATTGGTAAAGGCTTTTCATGGAGGAAATGTTTTGAGAAAGCGAAAACCGGCGGGAAGGAAAATCCTCGCCCACCGGTCGAGAGAGTCGGGCTGACGGGCAGCCCGGTCAAAGCAGTATTTTACTTCACAAGCTGGGCCAGTTCACCGGCCTTGTAACGCTCTGCCATCTTTTCCAGCGGAATCGGCTTGATGCGGGCCGCCTGGCCTTCGCAGCCGAAGGCCAGGAAACGGGCCTTGCAAATCTCTTCAGCGGCTGCACGGGCAGGCTTGAGGAAATCGCGCGGATCGAACTTGGACGGATTTTCAAACAGGGCCTTGCGCGTCGCCGCCGTCATCGCCAGACGAATATCGGTATCGATATTAATCTTGCGCACGCCGTGACGGATGCCTTCCTGGATTTCCTCGACCGGCACGCCATAGGTTTCCTTCATGTCGCCGCCAAACTCGCGGATCATGGCCAGCAGTTCCTGCGGCACCGATGAAGAACCATGCATCACCAGGTGGGTATTGGGGATGCGCGCGTGAATTTCCTTGATGCGGTCGATGGCGAGGATATCGCCGGTCGGCTTGCGCGTGAATTTGTACGCGCCGTGCGAGGTGCCGATGGCAATGGCCAGGGCGTCGCACTGGGTGCGCTGCACGAAGTCGGCCGCCTGGGCCACATCGGTGAGCAACTGCTCGCGGGTCATGGCGCCATCGGCGCCGTGCCCGTCTTCCTTGTCGCCCTTCATGGTTTCCAGCGAACCGAGCACGCCCAGTTCGGCTTCCACCGTCACGCCGATGGCGTGCGCAAACTTGACCACTTCGCGCGACACGTCGACATTGTAATCGTACGACGCCACGCTCTTGCCGTCCGCTTCCAGGGAACCGTCCATCATCACGGAAGTGAAGCCGGAACGGATCGCGGCCATGCACACGGCCGGCGATTGCCCGTGATCCTGGTGCATGACGACCGGAATATGCGGATACGCTTCCACCGCAGCATCGATCAGATGACGCAGAAAGGCTTCGCCGGCATACTTGCGCGCGCCCGCGGACGCTTGCATGATGACCGGTGAACCCACCGCGTCGGCGGCAGCCATGATGGCCTGCACCTGTTCGAGGTTATTGACGTTAAATGCAGGCAGACCGTAGCCGTGTTCGGCGGCATGGTCCAGCAGTTGACGCATGGATACGAGGGACATGGTAATACTCCAAACAATAGAAAATCTATCGGCCGCCATCGCGCGCGGGTGTGCAGCAGCGTTGGAGCGGCCACGGCAAGGAAGGGTGTGCCCTTCCCTGCCGCAACAAGGAGGAAGGGAAAACCGTAGCGAGCAGGCCCGATATCGCGTCGAGTAGCGCAGCCGTACTTGAGTACGGCGAGCAACGCAGACGCGATAGCGGGACGCGCAGTAGGTTTTCCCTCCTCCTTTTAGTCGAATTCTCCGACGCGTACGATTTTTAACGCATTGGTGCCGCCTACCTGGCCCATCGGCTCGCCCCAGGTGACAACGATCATGTCACCTTTTTTGACGATTCCTTTGGCGACCATCAAGTCCTCTGCTTGTTTCAGCACAGCACTGCTATCGCCCGTTTGCAGCAGGTGATAAGCGCGCACATTGCGATACAGCGACACTTTACGCTGAGTCGAGAGAATCGGGGTCAGCGCATAAATCGGCGTGTCGACCCGGTGACGGCTCATCCACAATGCGGTCGAACCGGATTCGGTCAGCGCCACGATGGCCTTGACGCGCAGGTGATGGGCGGTAAACAAGGTACCGTAGGCAATCGACTGGTCGATCCGGGTGAAGCGCACGTTCAGGAAGTCGGCGTCGAGCTTGTTGTACTCGCTCTGCTCGGCTTCCACGCAAATGGCAGCCATCATTTCGACGGTTTCGATCGGGTACTTGCCGGACGCGGTCTCGGCCGAGGTCATCACGGCGTCGGTGCCGTCCAGCACGGCGTTGGCCACGTCGGACACTTCGGCGCGGGTCGGCACCGCGTTGACGATCATCGATTCCATCATCTGGGTGGCGGTGATGGCCAGCTTGTTCGATTCGCGCGCCATGCGGATCATGCGCTTCTGCAAGGCCGGCACGGCGGCGTTGCCCACTTCCACCGCCAGGTCGCCGCGGGCGACCATGATGCCGTCGGACGCGTCCAGAATTTCCTGCAACACAGGAATCGCTTCGGCGCGCTCGATCTTGGCGATCATCATCGGCTTGTGGTGGAACGG
>CBFGOU010000778.1:0-2566 GCA_965650445.1 uncultured Oxalobacteraceae bacterium
GAACCGCCTGAACGCCGACACGCTCGCCCTGCTGACGGCCCTGGCCAGGGAGCGCGGCGTGGAAGCCCAGCGCGACGCCATGTTCCGCGGCGAGCGCATCAACAACACCGAAAACCGCGCCGTGCTGCACACCGCCCTGCGCGCGCCGCGCACGCCCGAACTGCAGGTCGACGGCCAGAACGTCAGCGCCGACGTGCACGCCGTGCTCGAGCGCGTGCGCGTATTCAGCGACGCCGTGCGCAGCGGCGAATGGCTCGGCCACACCGGCAAACCGATCACCGACATCGTCAACATCGGCATCGGCGGCTCCGACCTCGGCCCCAAGATGGTCTGCCTGGCGCTGCGCCAGTACGCCCATCCGCGCCTGACCATGCACTTTGTGTCCAACGTGGACGGCCACGACATGGACGCGGCACTGGGCCGCGTCAACCCCGAAACCACGCTGTTCATCGTCGCCTCCAAGACCTTCACCACCGCCGAGACCATGATGAACGCGCAGACCGCGCGCGCCTGGTTCCTGCAGCACGCCCGGGAAGACGCGCTGGCGCGTCACTTCGTGGCGGTATCGACCAACCTTGAGGCGATCAAGAAGTTCGGCATCGACCCGGCCAATATGTTCCCGTTCTGGGACTGGGTTGGCGGGCGCTATTCGGTCTGGTCGGCGATCGGCCTGCCGGTGGCGCTGTGCGTCGGCTTCGGCTACTTCAGCGACCTGCTGGCCGGCGCGCATGCGATGGACACGCACTTCCGCGAAGCGCCGCTGGAAAAGAACATGCCGGTGCTGCTCGCGCTGGTCGGCTTCTGGAACCGCGAATTCCTCGGCTGCGGCTCGGTCTCGATCGCGCCGTACCACCAGGACCTGTCGCGCTTCCCGGCCTACCTGCAGCAGCTCGACATGGAAAGTAACGGCAAGCGCGTCACCAAGGACGGCGCCCCGCTCGAAGTGGAAACCTGCCCGGTGATCTGGGGCGACTGCGGCACCAACGGCCAGCACGCCTACTTCCAGCTGCTGCACCAGGGCACCGACATCATCCCGATCGACTTCATCGCCGCGCTGCGTCCGGCCCACGAATACGCCAACCACCACGCCGCGCTGCTGGCCAACTGCTTCGCCCAGTCGGAAGCCTTCATGAAGGGCAAAACGCTGGACGAAGTGCGCACCGACCTGCAGGCGCAAGGCCTGGCACTGGCCGAGATCGAGCGGCTGGCGCCGCACAAGACCTTCCCCGGCAACCGCCCCAGCAACACCATTTTGATGGAATACCTGAACCCGTACACCCTCGGCGCGCTGATCGCGCTATACGAGCACAAGACCTTTGTGCAGGGCGTGATCTGGGACGTCAACAGCTTCGACCAGTGGGGCGTCGAGCTGGGCAAGGTACTGGCCAGGCAGATTGAAAACGAACTGACCGGCACCGCGCTGCCGGAGCAGCACGACAGCTCGACCAATGGCCTGATCGCCATGGCCAAGGCAGCGGTATAAGGAAGCATATGAGCGAACTGAAATTTACGACTGTGTACGAGGCGCCGATGCAGGTCGGCGAATGCCCGCTGTGGAGCCCGGCCGAACAGGCGATCTACTGGGTCGACATCAACGGCTTCACCGTGCACCGGGTCACGCCATCGACTGGCGAACACCGCGAATGGCGCTTCGACAGCGAACCGGCCGCCCTGGCCCTGCACGCGCAGGGCGGGCTGGTGGTGGCGCTGCGGCGCGGTTTCGTGCATCTCGATACCGGCACCGGCGCCGTGACCGACATCGCCCCGGCTCCCTACGATACGGCCACGGCGCGCTTTAACGACGGCTGCGTGGACGCCGCCGGCCGCTTCTGGGTCGGCACCATCTTCGAGCCGCGCGACCGCCTCGCTGCCGAGATGTACTGTCTCGAAAAAGGCGTGGTCAGTCTGAAGTGGTCGGGCGGCCTGATGAACTCGAACGGCCTGGGGTTCGCACCCGATAACAGCGTCATGTACCACGCCGATACGGCAGGTCACCGCATCAACCGCTACCGTTTCGACCTGGCCAGCGGCACCGCCTCCGACGTCGAGCTGTTCCAGCAGTTCGACAGCGACAAGAAGGCGCCGAACTACGGCGGCCGTCCGGATGGCGCTGCGGTCGACAGCGAAGGCGCGTACTGGATTGCAATGTTCGAAGGTGGGCGCCTGCTGCGCCTTGCGCCGAGCGGAGAACTGCTGGCGGAAATCAAGCTGCCGCTGCGCTGCCCGACCATGGTGGCGTTCGGCGGAGAGGATTTGCGCACCCTGTTCATCACCAGCGCCAGCCATGGCCGCCCGGCGGAGGAACTGGCGCAGTATCCACTTAGCGGACGCGTGCTGTCGGTGCGGGTGGATATGGCCGGGCGGGTGGTCCAGCTCTTGACGACCCGTCGGTTTGCGCCGCTGTTCGTCACGCAGTTCCTCGGCGCCTTCAACGACAACCTGCTGAAGAGCGCGATGGGAATCGTGATTACCTTCCGTCTGGCCGCGCAGTCGGGCCTGGGCTCCGCCTCGCTCGTCATGCTGGCCGGCGCGGCGTTGCTGCTGCCCACGTGGCTGTCGCTGCTGA
>CBFGOU010000779.1:0-2565 GCA_965650445.1 uncultured Oxalobacteraceae bacterium
CAGCGCGCGCCCGAGCGCAGCACCCCCAGCGAATCGGCGCGGTAGACCTGCTCGGCGGTGAAGTTTTCCCACACGTCCAGCAGCTTTTGCACGCCTTCGGAAAAATTATCGGCGCGGCATGCCAGCGCCACCGCGTTCATGGCGCCGGCCGAGGTGCCGCAGATGATGTCGAAGGGGTTGCGCGCGGGACGCCAGCCGGCCTCCCACAGAATCTGGGAGATGGCCTGCAGCACGCCGACCTGGTACGCCGCGCGTGCTCCGCCTCCGGTCAGGATCAAGCCTGTTTTCTGTTCATTCCCCATGCCGCCAGAGTATCAGGGTCTACAGTTTTGCGGAAATAAAAGTTGCATGACTAATAATCACGTGGTGATTTAGCCGCATTTAGTCGCCCTTGGCCACGCCTTCGCGGCGTGGATCGGCGCCGCCGAACCAGAACGGGATGCCGTGGATCGACAGGCGCTGCACGCCGTGCAGGCCGGAGTTCATGTCCCAGCTCGACAGGCTGTGGCCGCGCGCTTTCAATTCGTCCCGGGTGGCGGCGGGGAACCGTCCGGTCTCCAGTTCGGTGGGGCCGTTGCGGCTGCCGAAATTGGGCAGGTTGATGGCTTGCTGCACGTTCAGGTGCCAGTCCAGCACCCCGACCAGGGTTTTGGCGACATAGTTGATGATGGCCGGCCCGCCCGGCGAGCCGATCGCCAGCACCAGTTGTTTGCTGGCCTTGTCGAACACGATGGTGGGCGACATGGCGCTGCGCGGCCGCTTGCCGGGCTGGACCCGGTTGGCCACCGGGCCGTTGGCGTCCCGCGAATCGAAGGAAAAGTCGGTCAGCTGGTTGTTCAGGATGAAGCCGTCGACCATCTGGCGCGAGCCGAAGGCGTCTTCGACCGAGGTGGTCATGGACACGCCGTTGCCCTTGGCGTCGACCACCACCAGGTGCGAGGTGGACGGGGTTTCGATGGCGTTATCAAGGCCCCAGGCCACTTCCATGCCGGGCGGCGTGCCGGGCGGCGCCACGCCCATCGAGCGCGGGCCGATCAGGGCGGCGCGGCTGGCCAGGTAGCGCTTGTCGATCAGGCTGTCGACCCCGCGCCCGGGCAGCGGCACGAAGTCGGTGTCGGCGGCGTAGCGGTTGCGGTCGGCGTAGGCCAGCCGGCCCGCTTCGGAGAACAGATGCACGGCCTGGGCGCCGGGCACGCCGTCGGGCGGCGCCAGCGCGGCCATGTCGCGCGTTTCCAGGATGCCCAGCATCTGGGCGATGGCGATCCCGCCCGAGGATGGCGGCGGCATGCCGCACACGGTGTAATGCCGATAGTCGCTGCACACCGGGGTGCGCACGCGCGCGCGGTAGGCGGCGATGTCGGCGGCGCTGAGCAGGCCGGGATTGGTCGGGTGCGCGGCCACCTTGTCGGCGATGTCGCGCGCGATGCGGCCGGTGTAGAAGGCTTCGGCGCCGCCGGTGGCGATCACGCGCAGGGTGGAGGCCAGCGCCGGATTTTTCAGCACATGGCCGACCGGCCAGGGCGCGCCTTGCGCATCGTAGAAATAGGCGGCGGCCACCGGGTCCTTGCGCACGTGCGGATCGAGCGCCAGCAGGCGGTTCAGGCGCTGGCTGACCGGAAAGCCCTGCTCGCACAGGGCGATGGCCGGCGCGAACAGGCTTTTCCAGGCCAGCTTGCCGTGCTGTCGGTGGGCCAGCGCCAGCATGCGCAGCACCCCGGGGGCGCCCACCGAGCGCCCGCCCACGATGCCCTGGGTGCGCGATAGCGGCTTGCCGTCGCTGCTCTGGAACAGGTGTTCGTCGGCCTTCGAGGGCGCGGTTTCGCGGCCGTCGTAAGCCTGGACCCGGCGGCCATCGTAGTGCAGCATGAAGGCGCCGCCGCCGATGCCGGACGATTGCGGTTCGACCAGGGTCAGCACCAGCTGCACGGCGATGGCCGCGTCGATGGCCGCCCCGCCCTGTTTGAGGATGCTGTAGCCGGCCTCGACCGCGAGGGGATTGGCGGCCGCGACCATGTATTTTTTGGCCGCCCAGCCGGCCTTGTCGGTGTAGGCGACCGCGCTTTCCGGACCGCGCAGGGCGACTTCCTGCGCCAGCGCCGGCTGCAACAGGACAGCGGCGGCAAGCGCCAGCGCGAGTGCGCGCATTCGGGATGAAACCATGCCAACTCCTGGGAACGTGGATACGGTGCGGACGGGCGTACGGCTCAGACCGTACGCCCGGACCAACATCGTACAGGAATTGCCTTATTTCGGTTGCATGCGGATGGCGCCGTCCAGGCGGATGGTTTCGCCGTTGAGCATGGTGTTTTCGATGATGGCGCGGGCCAGTTGCGCGTATTCGGACGGGTGGCCCAGGCGTTGCGGAAATGGCACCATGTTGCCGAGCGCGTCGCGCACTTCGGCCGGCATGCCCATCAGCATGGGGGTCTCGAACAGCCCGGGGGCGATGGTCATCACGCGGATGCCGCTGCGCGCCAGGTCGCGCGCCATCGGCAGGGTCATGCCGACCACCGCCGCTTTCGAGGCGGCGTAGGCCCCCTGCCCGATCTGGCCGTCGTAGGCGGC
>CBFGOU010000780.1:0-2559 GCA_965650445.1 uncultured Oxalobacteraceae bacterium
GCAGTTCGCGCATGTGCTGGGCGCCGCCGCCGGATGCGGCCTGGTAGGTCATGGAGGTCATCCATTCGACCAGGTCGTTCTTGAACAGGCCGCCCATGCCGATCAGCATGCACGACACGGTGCAGTTACCGCCGATGAAGTTCTTCACGCCTTTCGACATGGCGTTCTTGATCACGTCCAGGTTGACCGGGTCGAGCACGATGACGGCGTCGTCCTTCATGCGCAGGGTCGAGGCGGCGTCGATCCAGTAGCCGTTCCAGCCGGCCGCGCGCAGCTTCGGGAACACTTCGGTGGTGTAGTCGCCGCCCTGGCAGGAAATGATGATCTCGCATTTCGACAGCTCGGTAATGTCGGTCGCGCTTTTCAGGGTGGTTTCGTTCTTTGCCATCGCGGGCGCTTTGCCGCCCGGGTTCGAAGTGGTGAAGAACACCGGTTCGATGTGGGCGAAATCGCCCTCGTCCTGCATGCGCTTCATCAGGACCGAACCCACCATACCGCGCCAACCTACCAAGCCAACTAATTTCATCATCTTCCCCTGCCGTTAAATACAATGTAAAAGAATTATGCGAGTGCCTTGACCACCGCGTCGCCCATCTGTTCGGTGCCGACCCTGGTGGTGCCCGGCTCGTAGATGTCGCCGGTGCGCAGGCCTTGCGCCAGCACGGCCTTGACGGCGTTTTCGATGCGGTCGGCCTGCTCGCCTTTGCCCAGCGAGAAGCGCAGCATCATCGCGGCCGACAGGATCGTGGCCAGCGGATTGGCGATGCCTTTGCCGGCGATGTCGGGCGCGGAACCGTGCGATGGCTCGTACAGGCCTTTGCTGTTGGCGTCGAGCGAGGCCGATGGCAGCATGCCGATCGAGCCGGTCAGCATGGCGGCGCAGTCGGACAGGATATCGCCGAACATGTTACCGGTGACCATGACGTCGAATTTCTTCGGCGCGCGCACCAGTTGCATGGCGGCGTTGTCGACGTACATGTGCTCCAGTTCGACGTCCTGGTACTCCTTGTGCACGTCGGTGACGATGTCGCGCCAGAACTGGAAGGTCTCGAGCACGTTGGCCTTGTCGACGCTGGTGACGCGCTTGTCGCGCTTGCGCGCGGCCTGGAAGGCCACGTGGGCAATGCGCCGGATTTCGCTCTCGGCGTAGCGCATGGTGTCGAAGCCTTCGCGATCGCCTTTGAACGGACCGTCCGTGCATTCGCGCACGCCGCGCGGTTTGCCGAAATAGACGTCGCCGGTCAGTTCGCGGATGATCAGGATGTCCAGGCCCGAGACCACTTCAGGCTTCAAGGTCGAGGCGCCGGCCAGTTCCTTGTACAGGATCGCGGGACGGAAGTTGGCGAACAGCGACATTTCCCTGCGCAGGCCGAGGATGGCCTGCTCGGGGCGCAGCGCGCGTTCGAGATTGTCGTACTGGAAGTCGCCCACCGCGCCGAACAGCACCGCGTCGGCGGCCTTGGCCAGTGCCAGCGTGGCTGGCGGCAGCGGGTGGCCGTGGTTGGCGTAGCCGATGCCGCCGACGTCGGCGCTTTCGAGTTCGAATTTTTCGCCAAGCGCGTTCAATACCTTGACCGCTTGCGCGGTGATTTCCGGGCCGATGCCGTCGCCGGGCAGGATTGCGATTTTCATGTGTGGGTTCTTCTTCGTTTAGATAACGTTGGCCAGCCAGGGCTGGGCGGCAAGGTGGCGCTCTTCGAAGGCGCGGATCTGGTCGGCGTGGCGCAGGGTCAGGCCGATGTCGTCCAGGCCGTTCATCAGGCAGTATTTGCGGAATGGGTCGATCTGGAATTCGTAAGCCAGGCTGCCGTTGCTGGTCGAGATGCGCTGCTGTTCGAGATCGACCACCAGTTTGAATCCCGGGAAGGCCTTGACTTCATTGAACAGATGCTCGACCTGCTGCTCCGACAGCACGATCGGCAGCAGGCCGCTCTTGTAGCTGTTGTTGAAGAAGATGTCGGCGAAGCTGGGGGCGATGATGGCGCGAAAGCCGTACTGGTCCAGCGCCCACGGCGCGTGCTCGCGCGAGGAGCCGCAGCCGAAGTTCTTGCGGGCCAGCAGAATCGAGGCGCCCTGGTAGCGCGGCTGGTTCAGCACGAAGTCCGGGTTGAGCGGACGCTTGCTGTTGTCCTGGCCAGGCTCGCCGTGGTCGAGATAGCGCCACTCGTCGAACAGGTTAGGGCCGAAGCCGGTGCGGCGGATCGATTTGAGGAACTGCTTCGGGATGATGGCGTCGGTGTCGACGTTGGCGCGGTCGAGCGGTGCGACCAGGCCTTCGTAAATCGTGAATTTTTCCATGATGATCTCTGATGCCGCCGTCCCCGCCTGAGCCGGGACGGCGCAGTATTTATTTTTTACCGGCGCCTTCGACGACCTGGCCCACTTTTTGAACATCCTTGCCAACGCCGGCGATGGTGTTGCAGCCGGTCAGGATCAGTGCGATGGCGGTCAGGGCAAACAGTTTTTTCATGTTGGATTCTCGTACAAAAAAAGTGGATCAGCGCAGCGCGCGTACGTCGACAAAGTGGCCGTTGATGCCGGCCGCCGCGGCCATGGCCG
>CBFGOU010000781.1:0-2556 GCA_965650445.1 uncultured Oxalobacteraceae bacterium
TGATGCTCAACGTACTGTCGAACGCGCTCAAATACAGCGCGTCCGACAGCAGGGTCGACATCAGCTGGCGCTGCGCTGACGGCATGGTCTGCATCGACATCGACGATGCCGGCCCCGGAATTGCGCCGTCGCATCGGCACCGCCTGTTTGCTCCATTCGACCGGCTCGGCGCCGAACGCGGCAAGACGGAGGGCGCCGGCCTCGGCCTGGCCGTCTCCAAAGCATTGATGCAGGCGATGCAGGGCGACATCGGCCATTGCGAGCGAACCGGCGGCGGCAGCCGCTTCACACTCACCTTGCCGGCCTCGCTGGAAGCGGCGCTGCCGAACACCGCATTGCCCGCCGTCGACGAGGCGCCTGCACCCCATGCACGGGTCCCGGTCACCCATCACGTCCTGTGCATCGATGACGACGTCCCCACCCGCTTATTGGTCAGCACGCTGCTGCAGAGGCGCCCGCATTGGCAATTGACGATCGCCGACGACATCGATCACGGCTTGGCGCTGGCACGGCAGCTGCAGCCACACCTGCTCCTGCTCGGCGCCCCGCTGGCCGAGGCCAACGCGCCGGCCGCGGGGAATGCGGTACTGCTCGGCGCGCCGGTGGGGCCTGCCACGGCAAGCTGCCGGCATCTGGCCAAGCCGCTCAAGGTGCCCGATTTCTTCGCCTTACTGGACTTGATGGAGCAATCGACATGATGGAAGAAGAAGTACTGGCCTCGCGCGTCCTGATCATCGACGACCAGCCGGCCAACCTGCGCCTGCTGGAAGACCTGTTCATCGGCGAAGGGCTGACCCAGGTGGTGGGCACCACCGACGCCAGGACCGCGCTGGGGCTGTACAACGCCTTCGACCCGGATCTGATCGTATTGGACCTGATGATGCCCGAGCTCGATGGTTATGCCGTGCTGGAACAGCTCAAGCGCCGTGGCGATCCCTATGATTTCCGGCCGGTCCTGGTGATTACCGCCGACGCCACGGCCGAAGCCAAGCGGCGCGCTCTGTCGCTGGGGGCGAAAGATTTCCTGACCAAACCCTTCGATACGCTGGAAGCGATGCTGCGGGTCTGGAACCTGCTGGAAACCCGCGTTCTGTACAAACGCCTCCAGGCGCTCGCGCCGAAAGATCCACTGGCCCCGCAGAGTTACCGCGGGCGCCGCGATTAAGCGATTCGCGAAATCATTAAGCCCTGAAGAAGCCAAATTCCGTTCGGCCGCTCGAATCACTGGAACTCACCTCCCCTGCAGAACCACTCAACCGGGGATACCTCATGCCGAGTGCGTCCCTCGAATGGAGAATTGCCAAATGGGTCTATGTATATCCAGGGCAGGCATGGCTGCTGCACAACCCAGCTTTGAACAAAAACCAGAGCGGCCCAAGCCGGAACAGCAAACCACGCCGGCGCACAACCGAAAAGGCGTTCCTCCCCGGCTGAACGCGAAGCTCGCGCAGTTGCGGGCACTCGGGCGGTCCTCCCATCCGGCACTGGATGCCTACGCGGCGGACGCGACACGCCTCGTCAAAAAAAAGCTGCAACCTAAAGCGGAGATGACGAGGCTTGACATGGAGAACTTGCCTGCGCTCGTAGCCGTGGAAAATTCGCGCCATCCGGGACTGAAGCTGCGCCACTATTCGAACCCCCTCGACTTCCTGGACAGTCTGCCACGGGTGCCCGAAGGATCTTCCCGCGCCATCGTGTGCTTGGCGAATGGAGGCAATCTGATAACTCACCATGCAACGGTCGATGTACAAAAACTCGCCGGACAGCATCCAACGTTCATTGTCCTTGAAGCCTCCACCTTGAACAAAAACACCTTCAAACCGCAGCGGCAATTGCTGACCGCGATGGGGCGTCGAGGAATCGACACCTCCCGCCTCGCGCTCGTGGAGGTCGGGGCACAAAAATCCCCGAATGACTGTGTCATGTACTGCCTGAACTTCGCGCTCAAGGCCTTGAAAAACGCCGCCGTGTTCGACGACCTGCATCGGAACCTTGCGGAAACGGGAACGCTACGCCCCGATATTAGCTTCGAGCAACATTTCGCGCTCAGTGAGGACATCATCAAGGAGCGTAGCGAGCAGAAGGTGAAGGGATATTTGGAGACCATCGCCTTCGCCGCAGGCCCTTTGGTGTTACCACCGGATTTCTTCAAGCACACATCTTCCCTCGCGGTTGCAGAAAAAGTATCGGCCCTCGCCGCCCAGAATTGCGCCCCTGGCGAGTTGCCCGCGACGTCCCGGGTGAACAGCATGCGCCATGAGCAGCCGGAATCACTGACGCAGCGGGTCGAGGCCTTTGTGGTAACGCGCAGGGACAATAATGGCAAGTTCACCTACAGCTCGTCCATTGAAGGCTTTCGTCTACAGGAAATCGCACGGGCGAAGAGGCGAACGGGCTAACCTGGCCAGGATATCAGGCCCGCATCCTTACTGCAGGTGCTGTTCCACCAGAAGCAGGATCGCTCTGGACTGGAATTTCTTGGCAAGTATGCTTAATTGGCTGGCAAAGGGACCATAGCGCGCGTCGAGTCCGGCCAGATAATCCGCACGCGACACG
>CBFGOU010000782.1:0-2550 GCA_965650445.1 uncultured Oxalobacteraceae bacterium
CGAGCGTTTCGAACTGTTCAACAAACAGCTGGGGCACCTGGAACTGGTGGCCAATAATTCGCTGGCGGCGGCCGGGCGCGAATGGCATATCAATAAATTGTCGCTGGTTAATCCGGACGGCGCGCTCAGCAGCACCGGCAAGTGGATCTCGCGCAACGGCCAGAGCAGCACCAGCCTGAACTTCAATCTCGACATCGCCGATGCCGGCAAGCTGCTCGACCGCTTCGGCTTTCCCGACACGCTCAAGCGCGGCAAAGGTAGGCTGAGCGGCGATCTCGCCTGGAACGGCTTGCCCTACTCGCTGGACATTCCCAGCCTGTCGGGCCAGATCGCCATGAACGTCGAGGCCGGGCAATTCCTCAAGCAGGAACCGGGCGCGGCCAAGCTGCTCGGCGTGCTCAGCCTGCAGATGCTGCCGCGCCTGCTCAAGCTCGACTTCCACGACGTGTTTTCGGAAGGCCTGGCCTTCGACGGCATCACGGCCGACGCCACCATCACCCGCGGCGTGCTGCGCACCGACAATCTCAAGATGCACGGCGTGGCCGCCACCGTGCTGATGGCCGGCAACGCCGACATCGCCAACGAATCGACCAATCTGCACGTGGTGGTGATTCCTGAATTCAACCTCGGGACCGGACCGCTGGTGTACGCGCTGGCGGTCAATCCCGTGGTCGGGCTGGGCAGCTTCCTGGCACAACTGTTTTTGCGTGCGCCGATGATGAAAGCGCTGACATATGAAATGCAGGTGACGGGACCGTGGAAGGCGCCTATCATCACCAAACTAGGCAGCGCGAAGCCTGCAGCCGCGTCCGCCATACAATAAGCTTGACGGGGGAAACATGACGACAGTGGCAGCAGTACAGATGATCAGTACGCCCGACATTACCCATAATATTGCGACGGCCAGCCGCCTGGTCAACGAAGCGGCCGCGCGCGGCGCGGTGCTGGTCACCTTGCCGGAATACTGGCCCATCATGGGCATGAGCGACGCCGACAAGGTGCGGCACGCCGAACAGCCGGGACAGGGGCCGATCCAGGATTTCATGGCCAGGGCGGCGCGCGAGCACCGCATCTGGCTGATCGGCGGCACCTTGCCGCTGGTCTCGCCCGACGCCGGCAAGGTCATGAACACCACGCTGGTGTACAGCCCGGATGGCCAGCCGGTGGGACGCTACGACAAGATCCATTTATTCGGCTTTACCAAGGGCAGCGAGTCGTATGACGAAGCGCGCACCATCGTGCCGGGCGGGGAAGTGGTCGCCTTCGAGGCCCCGTTCGGCCGGGTCGGCCTGTCGGTCTGCTACGACCTGCGCTTTCCCGAGCTGTACCGGGCCATGGGCGAGTGCACCCTGATCGTGGTCACCGCCGCCTTTACCCACACCACCGGCCTGGCGCACTGGGAAGTGCTGCTGCGCGCGCGCGCCATCGAAAATCAATGTTATGTGCTGGCCTCGGCCCAGGGCGGGCTGCATCCGAACGGGCGCCGCACCTTCGGGCACAGCATGCTGATCGACCCGTGGGGCGAGGTCAAGACCGTGCTCAAGGAAGGCGAGGGCGTGGTCAGCGGCGCGCTCGACCCGGCCTTCCTGGCCGGAGTGCGGGAAAGTCTGCCGGCCCTGAAGCATCGACGGCTGTGACCGATGTCAAACGAAGCGATGTGGCACAATGGCCCATCGCCATTTGAAAGAGCTGCAATCATGAAACTGTTCGAACCGAATCTCTCGACCCTGGCCGTCGCGCGCGACGTCCTGCTCACGCCGTTCGGGCTGGATGAAGCCAAGCTGCTTGGTACTCTGGGCACCATGTTCACCCACAAGGTCGACTACGCCGACCTGTACTTTCAGTTCACCAAGAGCGAAGGCTGGAGCCTGGAAGAAGGCATCGTCAAGACCGGCAGCTTTTCGATCGACCAGGGCGTGGGCGTGCGCGCCGTGTCGGGCGACCGCACCGCCTTTTCCTACTCCGACGAAATCTCCCAAACCGCCCTGATGGATGCGGCGGCCGCCACGCGCACCATCGCGCGCGCCGGCAGCGGCAAGATCAAGGTGGCCTCCTCGATGACGCCGACCGGCGGGCGCGCGCTGTACCTGCCCAACGATCCGCTGGCATCGATGGACGCGACCGCCAAGGTCAAGCTGCTGGAGCGCGTGGAAAAAATGGCGCGCAAGAAAGATCCGCGCGTCGTGCAAGTGATGGCCGGCCTGGCTGGCGAATACGATGTGGTGCTGGTGGTGCGCAGCGACGGCGTGCTGGCGGCCGACATTCGCCCGCTGGTGCGCGTTTCGGTGACGGTCATTGTCGAGCAAAACGGACGGCGCGAGATGGGTTCGTCCGGCGGCGGCGGGCGCTACGACTACGGATATTTCTCCGATGAAGTGCTGGACCGCTACGCCACCGAGGCGGTGCAGTCGGCCGTGGTCAACCTGGACGCGCGGCCGGCCCCGGCCGGCCCGATGACCATCGTGCTCGGACCGGGCTGGCCCGGCGTGCTGCTGCACGAGGCGATCGGCCACGGCCTGGAGGGCGACTTCAACCGCAAAGGTTCGTCGG
>CBFGOU010000783.1:0-2545 GCA_965650445.1 uncultured Oxalobacteraceae bacterium
GGCCCGACGCCCACAGCGTGTCCGATTCGCTGGGCATGAGCTGGAACGGCATCGTCGGCAAGCTCGAGCTGCGGGCGACCAGTCCGGTCTACATCGACGATGCGCAGGTGTATCCGAATGTCGAGGACAAGAGCGCGCTGGTGCGCGTGCGCATCGGTAACGCCGGCGGCAAGCGCGGCAGCGGCACCGTGGTGGCCAACGGGCAGCGCGTGCCGGTCAGCTGGACGGAGCAGGGCGGTAGCGCCGAGTTCCGCGTGCAATATCCAAAGAATGCCAGCAACTGGGACGAGTGGAATCCGGTCCTGCAAAAACTGCAGCTGAGACTCAGCGGCAGCGGGGCCAGCGATACCCGTCAGCTCAGCTTCGGTTTCGTCCAGATCACCACCCGGGGCACCGAGATCCTGCTCAACGGCCGCCCGGTCTTCCTGCGCGGCACCCACTTCGGCGGCGACTTCCCGCTGACCGGCTATCCGGCCACGGACGTGGCGTCCTGGAAGAAAATCTTCCGCATCAACAAGGACTGGGGCATCAACCACATCCGCTTCCATTCCTTCAATCCGCCGGAAGCGGCATTCCAGGCCGCCGACGAAGTGGGCGTGTATCTGCAGCCCGAGCCGGGCATGTGGAACGAAGTGGCGGCCGGCTCGCCCATGGAAGCCCAGCTGTACGAGGAAACCGGGCGCATGATCCGCGCGTTCGGCAACCACCCGTCGTTTCTGCTGCTTAGCCCGAGCAATGAACCGGCCGGCCGCTGGAAGGAAACCTTCGACAAGTGGATCGCCCACTACCGCGCCATTGACCCGCGCCGGATTTATGCCAACGGCACCGGCCACACCGAGCCGTCGGTGCCAAACCTCGATCAGGGCACCGATTACCTGATCATGCAGCGCATCGGGCCCAAGCCGCTGCGCAACAAGACCGGCTGGTTCGGGCGCGACTATTCCGCTGCGCTGGACGGTATCAAGGTGCCGGTGCTGGGGCACGAAACCGGCCAGTGGGTCGCTTACCCCGATTTCAGCGTGATCGACAAGTTCACCGGCTACCTGCGTCCGGGCAATTACGAGATTTTCCGCGAGTCGGCGCGGGCGCACGGCGTGCTCGACAAAAACAAGGAATTTGCCTATGCCTCCGGGCGCTACCAGCTGGCCTGCTACAAGGAAGAGATCGAAGCGGTCATGCGCACGCGCGGCATGAGCGGCTATCAATTGCTCGACCTGCATGATTACCTGGGGCAGGGCAGCGCGCTGGTGGGCGTACTCGATCCGTTCTGGGAATCGAAAGGCTACGCCAGCGCCGACGAATTCAAGCGTTTCAACGGCGAGACCGTCCCGCTGGCGCGCCTGACCAGGCGGGTGCTGAGCACGCGCGACACGCTCGACGTAGCGGTGGAGATCGCCCACCACGGCCAGCGCGCACTGAGCGCGGCGCGGCCCACATGGAAGGTGCAGGACGCCAGCGGCAAGACGGTGGCGCAAGGCAGCTTCGGCGTGACCGACATCGCCACCGGCAGGAACACTCAGCTGGGCCGCATCAACGCCAGCCTGGCCGATTTGCCGGCGCCGGCACAGTACAAGCTGGTGGTCGGCCTGGACGGCACGCGCATCGCCAACGACTGGACTTTCTGGCTGTATCCCGACCTGGCCGCCGCCAGCGCGCCGGCCCAGCTGACGCTCACCCATTCCTGGAATGACGCCGAACAGCGCCTGGCCGCCGGCGGCAGCGTGCTCTACATGCCGTACAAGGCCGATCTGGACTGGACCTCGCCGCCGCTGGCGGACGTGCCGGTATTCTGGAATCGCCTGATGAGCCCCGGCTGGGGCCGCATGCTGGGCTTGTGGGTCGACCAGCGCCACCCGGCCCTGGCGGGCTTCCCGACCGAGTCGCACTATAACTGGCAGTGGTCGGAACTGATCGCCGGCGCGCGCGCCATGAACCTGGACCGCCTGCCGCGTGGCCTGCAGCCCATCGTGCAGCCGATCGACGACTGGAACCGCAATTACAAGCTGGGCGTGCTGTTCGAGGCGCGGGTCGGCAAGGGCAAGCTGATGGTCTCGACGGCCGATCTGGAAAACCGCCTGGACACGCGCATCGCCGCGCGCCA
The DNA here is from genome assembly GCA_965650445.1 of uncultured Oxalobacteraceae bacterium. Taxonomy (GTDB): domain Bacteria; phylum Pseudomonadota; class Gammaproteobacteria; order Burkholderiales; family Burkholderiaceae_D; genus Telluria_A. The sequence goes on from CBFGOU010000783.1 coordinate 2,102, forward strand.
GCTGCGCAAGTCGGTGCTCGATTACATGGCCAGCCCCGCCTTCGATCCCCGCACCGAGGTCGCCCCCGAAGCGTTTCGCGCCACCCTGTTCGACACCCGCGTCATGAAAAAGCTGGGCGCCAGGGCCAGCGGCTGGCCGGACGCGGCCAACACGGTCGATGGCGATCCGAATACCTACGCCCTGCTTGCAGTGAAAGGCGACACCCCGCGTCCGCAGCCGCAGCTGACCATCGCGTTTGCGGCCGCGGTGCCGTTCAACGGCCTGGTGCTGATGCCGCGCCAGAACCAGCGCGACCATGAAGGCGAGGTGCGCGAGTGGCTGTTCGAGGCTGGCGACGACGGCCAGCACTGGCGCGAGATCGGCCGCGCCACCCTGGGTTCGACCTTCGCTCCGCAGAAAGTGCAGTTCGAGCGCAGTGTGACGGCGCGCTATCTCAGGCTGAC
>CBFGOU010000784.1:0-2545 GCA_965650445.1 uncultured Oxalobacteraceae bacterium
GCCTGCGCCTGCCCGGGCTGGCCGCGCGCAACGTGCTTCTGTACATCGTGCGCGGCGCGGTCCGGATCGGCCCCGACCGCGCCGAAGCGCTCCATCTGGCGGAACTGTCCGACAGCGGCGACGCGGTCGAACTGAGCGCCGAGGCCGACAGCGTCGTGCTGTTCGGACATGCCACGCCGATCGGCGAACCGGTTGTCGCGCACGGCCCCTTCGTGATGAATACCCGGGCCGAGATCAACCAGGCCATTGTCGATTACCAGGCCGGGCGCTTCGGCGCGCCGCTGCCCGGCTAGCCTGAAACGGCCGCCCCCGCGCGAATCTGCATCAAGCGTCCTGCCCGAACCAAGCAAGGCCTAACACGATCCCATCTGGACCGGCCAAACGCCGTCATCCAGAGGGAGATCGCATGTCTGTCAAGAAACTGCTGTGCATTGGCCGGGAGAGCTTCGCCCTTCCCGCCTTGTTGCCCGATTGGGAAGTCCTCACCTGCGCCACGCTGGCCGAAGCCGCGCGCATACTGCGCAGCGCCACCTGGCCGGTCGGTCTGGTCCAGGACCTGGGCGAGCCGGCCGCGCTGCAGCGCTTTCTGCACCAGCACTGGCAATGCCACTGGGTAGGCCTGGTCGATCCCGGCACGATGAGCACCCCGGCCTGGCGCGAGCTTGCCGCTGAACACTTTCACGACTACCACACCCGCCCTCTCGACCTGGCCTTGCTGCGCCACACGCTCGGCCATGCACACGGCTGTGCCATGCTGCGCGCCGGCGCCCCCCAGCCCTGCGCCACCGATGCCCTGATCGGCGCCAGCCCCCCCATGCGCCAGCTGCGCGCCCAGATCGGCAAAGTAGCGCACGCCGACGCCCCGGTCCTGATCTGGGGCGAAAGCGGCAGCGGCAAGGAACTCACCGCACAAGCCATCCACGCCCGCTCGAGGCGCGCGTGCGGCCCCTTCGTGCCGATCAATTGCGGCGCGATTCCGCCGGCCTTGATCCATTCCGAACTGTTCGGCCACGCGCGCGGCGCCTTCACCGGCGCGGCCCGCGAGAAAATCGGCCTGATCGAATCGGCCGCCGGCGGCACGGTGTTTCTCGACGAAATCGCCGATCTCCCCAAAGATCTGCAATCGAACCTGCTGCGTTTCCTCCAGGAAAAGACCATCCATCGCGTCGGCGCCACCCGCAGCATCCAGGTCGACGCCCGGGTGGTGGCCGCCTCCCACGTCAGCCTGCAGCAAGCGGTGGCCGACGGCCACTTCCGCGAAGACCTGTATTACCGGCTCAACGTACTGCCCCTCACCGTGCCGGCCCTGCGCGAACGCAAGGACGACCTGGAGGCGCTGTCCATGCATTTTTTCCACCTGCACGCGGCCGACAAACCGGGCCGGCTCAAAGGCTTTTCCGGGGCCGCCGTGCGCGCCATTCGCGCCCACGGCTGGCCCGGCAACGTACGCGAACTGGGCAATCGCGTGCGGCGCGCCCTGGTGCTGGCCGAAGGACGCCTGATTGCGCCCGCCGATCTCGGCCTGGACAGCGTTGCCGGGCCGATTCCGGCCGGGCTGGACGAATCGCGCCAGCGCGCCGAGCGCGAAGCCATCGTCGCCAGCCTGGCGCGCAGCGGCGGCAATGTCACGCATGCGGCACGCGAGCTGGCCATCTCGCGCATGACCCTGTACCGCCAGATGGCCAAGCACGGCATCGCCGGCTGAGCGCGGCCACGCTGTCACAGCCGAGAAACGCAATTCTCCCCCCGCTGCGGCCGCGGCTGGGGCAGCGGCTGTCACGCAAGCGATGCAGGCGGCGACAAGAACTGCCGCCCCCCATCCGCGGCGCAATCACCGCAGCCTGGGACCAAACGAAAAAGCGCCGCCAATTCAAGCGCTTGCACCGCCCCGCCCGAAGCTGGCACTGCCTTTGCAGTAGTACTCGTGCCTGCCCATCGCGGGCCGGCGTATCCATCCGAACATTTAACCAAGGGGCACCTATGAAACGTACCATTCTGGCAGCAGCGATCATGTTTGCGTTCAGCGCAAGCAGTTACGCCAATCCCACCAACAACGCCACTCTCCCGATCATTGGCAGCGGCGCGCTGACCCAGACAGCATCAACCACCACGACGCAAACCGGCGAAGGCGCGCATGCCAACGAAAATTCCCTCGCGCTGCAAAATTCGGACAGCGACAACGACAAGAGCACCGGGCAGAACAACAGCATGGGCGACGCGCTCGGTCTCGGCCCCGGAGTTGCGGCCGCAAACAACGCCTCCAGCGCCACCTCGACCCTGTCGAACGCCTTCAACACCTCTACCGCGACCGCCACGAGCACGCTGAACGGCACCGTCAGCGGCAACGCGATCAGCCATATCGGCAACGTCGCCGGCTACCTCGGCAGCAACAATGGCGGTGCGGCGGCGGGCGGCAATGGCGCCGCCGGTACTGGTGGCGCGGCGGTCGGCGTGGGCGGCACGGGCGGCTCGGCGCTGGGCAGCAACGGTGCGGCCGGCGGCAGCGGCGGCCTCGCCGTCAACGGCAGCGCCACCAATGGCAGCG
>CBFGOU010000785.1:0-2544 GCA_965650445.1 uncultured Oxalobacteraceae bacterium
TACTGGACCACAGACGCCCCCAGGTTTCCGGCGCATACCTGGGCGCGCACACCAAACGGCCTCCACGAAAGCCGGGGCGATTCAGTTTTGGTGGAAGGGCGGCGTACACATATCAACCGAAAGTACTCGTAGATCCCGCGCAAAGACATAAGTTTCGAACCTGATGGCTTAGCAACACCAGAATAGCTCAGCTTGCTGCGTCCGTTGCTCATCGTTCACGACGCAGATCAAAGGTTACGCCATCCGCCCTTGCCGCCCGGAATATGTTGCACTAATGTGCAATTTTCCGTAGGAAACGACGAGGAGTTGGGATGCACGGAAGCGAGACCCCGGCTGACGCAGTCCATTCTGTCGCATCGAGAACTGCACTCATCCTTGAAACGAACAACCTGCGCGGCGGAGGCAATGTCGAAGAGGCGCTGGCGAGCCTGAAACGTCTCGTGGCCCGCCTCGCGCTGCAAACCGTCGCACCTGCCACGCTGGCACAGTGGATCATTACGCACGACGGTATCGATGCTGCCGCGCGTGCCGAAATCGTCCGGCTCGCGGGCCGGACCATCGACTTCGTCCCCATCGACGCCAGCGACAGCTATTACGAAGCCAAGAACGCCGGCTTCGACTACGCCGACCCCGAGCGCTGCGACTACGTGGCATTCTGCGACGCTGACTGCAATCCTGCCGTGCGGTGGCTCGAGCACCTGCTTCTCCCGTTCACGGCACCTACGGCGGACGCCCCCCTTGTCGTCGCCGGCCGTACAAGCTACTCGTCAAGCGCATTCGGCGTCGCGCTGACGTCCATCGACTTCATGTACTTCCCAAGTACGCTGGGAACTGGCGCGACCAGCAATTTCTACGCGAACAACGTCGCATTCCGGCGCGAGGTCTTCGACAAGTATCGCTACCAGGAATTGCCGGGCGTGTATCGCGCCCACTGCCAGGTCATGGGAATGCGTCTGCTCGCCGACGGCATCAAGCTGCATTATGCCGTGCACGCGCACACCGAGCACCGGCTACCCGACACGCGCCGCGAGCTGTTCAAATTGCGGTGGATTCGTGGGGAGGACAGCGTCAGCCTGACGCCCTACCTGGTGCGTTCGCAGCTGCCCAGCTCGTTCCATTGGCTCGCGCGCAGCGGCCCGATCGGTCCGGGGTGCGTCATGGCCGCCCGCCTGTTCTACAGCCTGAAGGCCCTCAACCGCCAGCATCTGCCGCCCTTGCGCGGGCTGCAGCGCCCGCTGGGCGTGTTGTTGCTGCTGGGCTTGTCGGCAATCGATACATGCGGCGCAATCACGCGCTCCCTCGTTGCCATGTTTTCGCCAGCGCCGGACCGGAAGCTCGAAGCGCTGTCTTATCACCGTCACTAATCCATCGACCATGGGAATGAGCATGAACGAATTTTGCAGGGTTGCCTCGCGCGCAGCGATTGCTACGCTCTTGCTATATGGCGCGAGCGGCGCCGCCGCCCCGATCGAACTGAGCGGGCGCGGGGTATACCATTTTGCGTCCGCCAGCGGTTGTCCGGCTGGCGGCGACGCCGCGGCAAACGCCGACTGCAACCGCATCGCGGTCGACCTCCCGGCGGCAAAAGCGGAGGTTGACACGACGAGTCGACAGATTCTCTTTTCGAGCGGGCCGGTCGGCAAGGACATCGTCGTCGGCGACGTGCTGCTGCAAGGAAGCGGCATCGCGACGGACGGGCAGCGCGTGCCTTTGAGCCTACATGTGCTGATACGGCGCAAGGGCAAGCAATGGGAGATAGAGACGTATGTCCATGCGCCTGTCGAAGGCAACTTCTCCCAAGTGTCGATGGACGCGTACGAGATCGTCGTGCGGGACGGCCCGCATGCGCACACGATCATGGCCCCGGCGGATGTCGGCAAACTGTTTGCGGACCCGTCGTTGAGAAAACGGCTGGCGCGTTCAGTCGTCTCGGTCAGGTCAAGCGACAGCGGCGATCCGGCGACGGCCGGGATCACGGTCGGATTAGGCTTTGGAAAGGTGACGAAGTCTCTCCTGCGGGCAGGCTTCAAAGCGACCGGCACGAGCAGCCCCGTCGGGGTGGACCATGCTTTCCGGAGCGGAAACTGGGAAATCGAACTCGAGGCACTGAGTAGCCACATTCCGCGCTGGGTCGTGCAGCGCGAGCTGTTTCTGTTCGGCCTGGAAAACCAGCCCGTTTTGCGCGCAGTGCAGGACGGCGGCTTCAAGAAGCATGACGCGCTCGCGTTTGGGGTCCGCGATGGCAAGGGCTACGTCCGCTTCAATGGCCGCGAAACGCCCTTCGACGGTGCAGTCCGTTCGGGGCACGCCTTCATGCAGGAAAGCTTCATGGGGTTGATCCTCGCCTGGCAGCGCGACCAGAGCCTGCCGAAGTCATGACTCTCGCGCGCCTCGCTGGCGACGGCCCGGCCGGTCCGGCGAACGTGGCGGACACCCTTGCGGCCCCGCCTGCGACGCAGGGATGGCCGGCGCTACAGGCTTGGCTCGTCGATCGTATCAAGCGGCGCGCGCTGCGCCACCTGCACGCGAGTGCGCTGGGCGAGC
>CBFGOU010000786.1:0-2543 GCA_965650445.1 uncultured Oxalobacteraceae bacterium
ATGTGCTCGGCTTCGTCGGCCTGAGCGTGGCGGCCAGCGTTCTGCGCAAGCAGGCGGCGGCGCACAAACGCTTGATGCTGCTGGCGATCCTGCAATTGAGCACGGCCGGCTTCTCGCGCTGGCTGGGCAATGCGGTCGGCTCGGCCTACCCGTTCGGCTACTGGGGCCAAAGTTTCTGGGCGACGTTCCTGATCCTGCACCTGACCAACGACGTTCTCGCGCTCGGCATCGGGGTGCACGATCTGCTGACCCGCGCTCGCCTGCACCCCGCCTACGTGGCCGGTCTGCTCTGGAGTTTCGGCTGGCAAGTCATTCACGTCAGCCTGTACCTCACGCCGGCCTGGCTGGCGGTGGCCAAGTGGCTGCTGGGGCAAGCACCGTCATGATGACGATCGATCGCGACGATGGTGCCGCTGACTTACACCCTGGCCGGCAACAGCTGGCGCTTCCCTTGTGGGATCTTGCCAGCGCCACCTGCTGGCTGATCGGATTCGATGTCCGGCATTTCGATCACGCCGCCTTTGCCACGCAAAACATCGACTGTCCACTGGCGATCGCCCGCAGCGTGCCCAAACGCCAGGCCGAATTCTTCCACGGGCGCCTGGCGGCGCGCCAGGCGCTGGCCGGTTTCGGCCTGGGCCACGTCCAGGTCGGCACGGGGCCGCAACGCGAACCGCTATGGCCGCCCGGGATCATCGGCAGCATCTCGCACAACGACCGCTGCGCCGCCGCGGTGGCGCTGCCGGCCAGCGGCCATGGCGGTATCGGCATCGATATCGAAACTGTGGCCGACGCCGGCGCGAGCGCTGCGCTGGCCGGCACGGTCGTGAATGCGGCCGAACTGGCCTACCTGCGCAGCGTGCCCGCCCCGGCGACGTTGGACCAATTGCTCACCATCGTGTTCGCGGCCAAGGAAAGCTTTTACAAGGCGGCGTTTCGCAGCGTCGGCAAATTCTTTGATTTCAGCGCGGTCGCCGTGCGGCGCCTCGACATGGCGCGCGGCGAACTCGAGTTCGAGCTCTGTGACACGTTGTGCGCGTCTTTACGGTCCGGCACTGCGCGCCAGGTCCGCTTCGCGATGCTCGATACCACCACCGTCTTCACCAGCTGCAGCTTGCAGCCGGACTGACGTTCCAGGCTGCAGACCGGATCCGTGGCGCGGCGAGATCACGCCGCCGGGCTGCTCATGCGCCAGGAATTGCGGCCGGACGCCTTGGCCTGGTACAGCGCCAGGTCGGCCGCCTTGTACAGCGCGTCGAGATTGCCCGGACTGGTGTAGTTGGCGCCGCCGATGCTGGCGCTGACGCGCATTTCGGTCGCGCCGTACCGGATCGGGTGCGCCATGCTGTCGACGATGCGCTGGCAGATCTGGCCGCTGACCTCTTCGTCGCTGCCGGGCGCCAGCAGCACCGCGAATTCGTCGCCGCCCAGGCGCACCACGCGGTCGGACTCGCGCACCGCCTGGCGCAGCCGCTCGGCCGCTTCAACCAGCAGGGCGTCGCCGGCGTCGTGGCCGAGGGTGTCGTTGACGCACTTGAAGTGATCCAGGTCGATCAGCAGCAGCGTGAACGGCACGCCATCGCGTTGCACCTGGGCGGCCATGCGCCGCATTTCGTCGTTGAACAGCCTGCGGTTGGGCAGGCCGGTGAGCGGATCGGCGTAGGCCATGGTTTCGAGGCGCGCCTGGGTGGCGCGCAGCTCGGCGGTGCGCTCGGCCACCGTGGCTTCCAGTTCGCGCTGGCGCCGCCGCAGCAGCGAGGTGCGCGCCTGCATCGAACCGGCGATCAGGGCCGCCATGGCCAGCGCCGCCAGCGCGCGCACCCAGTGCTGCTGGTGCCACGCGGGCAGGGCGCGCACCGGCACGTCGAGCCATGCGGGCGCGCCGCCATCGGGTTCGCTGCTGCGCAGCTGCAGCGTGTAGTCGCCGGGTGGCAGGTTGTTGTAGCTGACCCGCCGCAGTGCGTTGTCGGTGTCGATCCAGTCGCGGTCGAAGCCGGCCAGGCGGTAGGTGTAGCGCCTGCTGCCGGGGGGCGCGAAGTCGAGCGCGGTGTATTCGAGCGAAAAGCCGCGTTCGCGCTCGCCCGGCCCGATCGTCAGGACGGCCGGCGCGGATGCGCGCAGGTTGAACGGGGCTTCGGGCAGGTTGCGCCCGCCCAGCACGATGCGCGCAACGGCAACCGGGGCGCTGTCGTGGCGCCGGTGCTGGCGCGCCGGGCGCACTACCGTGAAGCCGGTCAGGCCGCCGAACAGGATGTCGCCGTTGGCGGTCAGCGCGCCCGAGCCGGTCCAGTAAGTGGGGATGTGCACGCCGTCGGCCTCGCCCAGCTTGCGCACGGCCAGCGTGGCCGGATCGATGCGCGCCAGGCCGTTGTCGGTGCTCAGCCAGATGCTGCCGTCACGGTCGGGCACGAGCACGTTGACGCCGTTGTCGGGTAGTCCCTCGGCCACGCCGAGGCGGCGGAACCAGCGGCGCCCGGCCGCGTCGGTGCGTTCGAGCACGGCGACGCCGGAGGCAAAGGTGGAGATCCACAGCCGGCCCTGGC
>CBFGOU010000787.1:0-2541 GCA_965650445.1 uncultured Oxalobacteraceae bacterium
GGCGCAGGGTGCGGCGATGCTGGGTGTAGGTGCCGGTCAGTTCGGCCAGGACGGCAGAAACCAGGGAGGTATCGAGATTGGGCACGATTAAGCTCGCATGAAACGCCAAGAAATATTGAATATTACATCACATTTCCAAAACAATCACACGCAAACCTGAGCAACGTCTTTTTGGCACGCGGTGATTCGCGCCGCACGTGCGCAAACGCGCTTTGACGCTGGGCAAAAAAAACAGATTACAAATCCCAATGCAGCGATTAATGATCAGGTCGGCGTCCAGGGCACGCACTCAACCGGGCTGCCATCGGCGTCGAAACGGCGCGCCACCTCGAACGCCGCGATCCCCAGCGGCGCCAGCGCGTCGCCAATATCCTCGACCTCCGTGCGCAGGTCCGCCCCCAGGTCGAACGGCAGGTCGGTCGACACCACCAGCGCGCCGTCCGGCCCATACAGATTGACCCGCCAGACCATCTCGTGATCGACGTCGGCCGGCCCGATCACCACCCGGGCCTGGTCCGGCGCGCACGCGCCGCCGTCAAGCGCGGCGCCGACGCTGGCCAGCATCCCCAGCATGGCCAGCTCGGCCACGGCCTGGCGGCATGCGCCGAAGGGCAAGTCCTGATACAGGAAATTGACCGTCAAGGTCTCGGGCGCGGCCGACAGGCACTGCGCCACCAGCGGCGCGGCCGTCCCGGTCCAGGCGCGAAAGCGCTCCATGCGCGCCTCGAAATACGCGTCAGCCTCGGCTTCCCCCTGCGGCACCTGGTAAAAGCCATCGTCCGCGCGCTTGAGCGCAAAGCCGAGCAGGAAGCGCAGTTCGACCGCCCGGTCCTGCGCGCCGAAGCTGGTGGGCGCCCACCCGGCCATGCTGCGCTCCAGCGCCGGGGTCGGCAACAGTTTCTTGCCGCTCATCGACGCGCCCGCCTCGCGCACCATGTCGTTGAGCGCGCTGTAAGTCAGGCGCTCGAATTCGCCCAGGTCATAAGCGTGGCTGATCAGCACCACCTTGGCCTGCGGGCTCTCCAGAGCGGCACTGACGATGCTCTCCGACAGCCGGGCGAACGCCTGCTGGTCGTTAAAGGTCTGCTCCTCCTTCAGGCCGCCGCTGCTGTACACGAACAGCGGCAGCGCGAACGCATTGACCTCCAGCGCAGGGGCGCCCTCGCGCCGCAGCAGCACGGTCGCGCTGGCGTCCTCGATGCGCTCGCGCAGCAACTGCCATGCCGCCACATCGGTCTCGCGCGCGCGCTCGATGGCGCCGTACAGCAGCTCATCATTCTTCTTGCGCAAGGCATTGCGCATCAACTTATCGAAGGCATCTTCCTTCAGGCTCAGGGCCGCGCTGTCGGGCGCGCGCCCGGACTGTTCGGCCTCGGCCGCCTGCTCGGCCAGATCGAGCGCCAGATCGGCCAGGGTCTGGGCCAGGCGCTCGTCGTCGTCCAGCACCGGCTGGCTCGATTTGCGGGGAACGGGGCGCTTGTTTTTAGGCATGGTGCGATGGCGGTTGGTCGGCGAAGCCGCCATGGTACCAAACCGCGCCGCTCCAGGCGGCTGTTTCAAAAGGCGCAGAGCTAGGCGAGCAGCGCGAGAATCTGCTGCGGATCGGCCGGCTTGGCCACATGATGGTCGAATCCGGCCGCGAAGGCGCGCTGGCGGTCTTCGCTCTGGCCGTAACCGGTCAGCGCAATGAAGCGCGCGCCGGCAAAGGGGGCCTGCGCGCGCAGGCGCCGCGCCAGTTCGTAGCCGGTCATGTCGGGCAGGCCGATATCGAGGATGAAGGTATCGGGCCGCTCGACCATGGCCCACTCCAGCGCCGCACCGCCATCGTAATACGTGCTGGTGTGGTGGCCGCCGGCTTCCCGGAGAAACAGCGACAGGCTGTGCGCGCCGTCGATATTGTCGTCGACGATCATGATGCGGTGCCTCTGGCGCTCGGCCGCCGGCGGCGCCGGCGCGGGCGGCGCGGCGGCATCGGCCGGCAGGCACGGCAGGCTGACCGCAAAAGCGCTGCCCAGACCGGGACCGCCACTGCTGGCCGACACCGCGCCGCCATGCAGCTGCACCAGGCTCTTGACCAGCGCCAGGCCCAGGCCCAAGCCGCCCTGCGACCGGTCCGGCTTGCGTTCACCCTGCGAAAACAGATCGAAGATGTGCGGCAGCAGATCGGGCGCGATGCCTTCGCCGTTGTCGCGCACCGTCACCACCACCCGATTCTCGCTGCGCACGGCGTCGATCTGGATGCGCCCGTGCGGGGCCGTGTACTTGGCCGCATTGCCCAGCAAATTGGCGAAAATCTGGATCAGGCGGGTCTGGTCGGCGCGCAGCGGCAGCGGCCCGTCCGGCAGCGCCAGGTGCAGCTGGTGCTGCCTGGCCTCGATCTGGCCGTGGGTCTGTTCGAGCGCGCGCTCGATCACCCCCTTCAGGTCGATCTGCTCGATGTTGAGCACCACCAGGCCGCGGGTGACGCGCGAGACGTCCAGCAAATCGCCCAGCAGGCGGTTCATATGGTCGACCTGGCGCGCAATGACCTCGCTGGCATAG
>CBFGOU010000788.1:0-2540 GCA_965650445.1 uncultured Oxalobacteraceae bacterium
GTACTGGCGGCCTGCGGCGGTGGCGGAGAAGGCGGCCCGATCCGCACCCCGCCCGAGACGCCTGCGCCGCCGTCCGCCGACCCGCTGCCGCCTGCCCCGGCCGGTTGCAAGATCCACGTCGTGTCCGATGCCACGGTGGAGCAGGGCAAGACCGCCGGCGCCAGCGCGCTGTCCTGCGGCGCGCCGCTCGCCGACATCGCCTGGACCCAGACCGGCGGACCGGCCTTCGAGCTGCTGGCCGCGCGCAGCCCGACCGTGGCGGTCGAAACCGGCGCCACCGGCGTCATCAGTCTGCGCGCCGACGCCACCCTGGCCGACGGCAGCGCGGTCTCGGCCAGCACCAGCATCACCGTCGCCGCCGCGCCCACGGGCAGCTATGTCAGCGTGCGCGCCGACCACTCGCTGCGTCCGGACACCGATACCTCGCTGCGCGCCTGGCCGACCTTGCTGGGAGGCGACACGCTCAAGAGCGTCACCTGGACGCAGACCGCCGGCCCGTCCGTGACCATGAATACCGACAAGCAGCTGGTCCTCATGTTCAAGGCGCCCAAGGTGAGCGCCGATACCGCGCTGCGCTTCCGGGCTACCATGACCACCGCCAGCGGCCGCGTCGATACCGACGACGTGCTGGTCAGCATCGACCCGCAGGCGGCCGCGCCCGAAGGCGCGACGTTCGACGTCACCGCCCGCGTGCACCCCTACCGCCAGGTCTCGCCGTACGCGGCGGTGCTGCAGCGCTGCGCCTACGATGTGAGCTTGTACTTCAAGAGCAATGGCGAGAACAACTTTTGCAGCGTCAATACGCTGCCGCTGATCCAGCCCTCCGCCGGCAGCAGCTACCTGCCCACCGTCGCGCAGATCATGGACCGGGTGCTGGTGTCGCACGATTTCCTCGGCGCCAATTTCGAGCAATTCCTGCTCACCCAGGACACCCATGGCGACTTCCGCCGCCTGCTGGGCGGTGTCAGCGCCATCGTGGTCGGCTCGCACGTGCGCCCCAGTTTCTATTCGGCCGCCACCGGCGCGATTTACCTGGATGCGAATAATTTGTGGCTGCGCCCGGAGCAGCGCGATGTGGTCACCGAAGTGCCGGATTACCGCCTGGCGTTCGACGATGCGCTCAACTACACCACTATCGGCCGGCTGGTGCGCGACAACACGTACGCGCGCCGCAGTTTCCCGTCCACCGAGCGCCTGTCCCGCACACAGGACGAACTGGTGCTCGAGCTGGGCCGCCTGCTGTATCACGAACTGGCGCATGCGGGCGATTTCTTCGCGCCGTCCAACCGCAGTCTGTATCCGGCCCTGTCGATCTGGGGCAATGTATCGCCGCGCATCAGCTATCAGAACCTGCCTTCCGACGCGCTGGCCAGCAAGTATCCGCTGCGCTCGGCGGAGATGAAGGGCCTCGGCCAGGTGCTCTACCTGGGCGCCGCCGCGACCGACGAGCAGAAAGCTTACAGCGCGGCCGACGTGGGCGGCTTCTTCTCCTCCGACGTGGCCAGCGACGATTACGCCTATTCTATTTTCCAGGGCAGCAATCCGCGCGAGGACCTCGCCATGCTGTTCGAGGAATTCATGATGAGCTACCGCCACAACGTGCGCTACGACATCGCCTTCACCAATCTGTACAAGGATGGCAGCAGCGCCGACGACCTGGTGGTGGCCTGGGGCGAGCGCGGGCGCATCGCCGAGCCGGCCATCAAGCCGCGCATCAAGCTGGTGCTGGAACGCGTGGCGCCGTGGATCGATCCGGCCACAGTCGACAGCTTGCCCGCGCCGATCCTGATGACAGCGGGCAGCACCTGGGCCCAGAACCTGGTGCTCGGCCAGTCGGCGTTTGCCAAAACATCGGCGCGCCGCATCGAGTCGGCCGCCGAACGTGCCCAGCGCAACCGCGACGACCTGCAGCGCCGACATCCAGGGGACTTGCCGGTCAGATAAAAAATTTATTCGTGATCAAGTGCTTTTGTGACTATTGGTGAGCCTTAGGGTGGGGTGCTTGCGCTATCGTGAGCGGCTTTTCAGCGAACCCACCGATTACAGAGGCCACCTTGCCACGTTCCACTATTTACAGCATCCACATCCCCGCCGCGCTTGCGCTGGCGGCCCTCCTGAGCGGCTGCGGCGGCGGTGGCGGTGGCGGCAGCGCCGCCGCAGCGGCCGCGCCGGAAACGCCGTGCCGGATCCAGATCGTCGCCGATAGCGCGGTCGATCTCGGCAAGACCGCCTCGGCCACAGTGCTGTCGTGCGCCGGTGAAGCGCTGCCCGATATCACCTGGACCCAGACCAGCGGCGCCGCCGTCGACTTGCTGGCGGCGCGCTCGCCCACCGTGGCGCTGGAAGCGCGCAGCGAAGGCAACATCGGCCTGCGCGCCAGCGTCGTGATGGCCGATGGCAGCACCGTCAGCGCCAGCAGCGCCCCAAAAATAGCGAAGTAAGTCTTTTTCGAGGTGACGTGTTCGGACATCGCTAGTGACCTCCCCCCAGGTGTCCACCCAGCAGATACAGCAGCGGGAACAGGAAAATCCACACGATGT
>CBFGOU010000789.1:0-2519 GCA_965650445.1 uncultured Oxalobacteraceae bacterium
TGCGCGCGTCCCCGGGCGGAGCGGTGAGAAAGACCGCGTCCGGCACGCTGGCCACTTCGGTCAGCGCCAGGTACTGGACTGCGGGCGGCGACGGCGTGACGGGCGGCGGAAACGTGGTGCCGGGATTGCCGCCCCCGCCGCCACAGGCGGCCAGCCACGCCAGCGCAACAGCGCCGAGCAGGGAACGCGCGTGAGCAATCAGCATGCCAGCCTCTTAGTGCGTCATACCAGTGCGGCCAGTATCGCCCGGTTCGGGGCTCGGTGCCGCACGATTTAGCGGTCCGGCGTCGGTGCGCAGCAGTGCTTCGAACTCATGGTCCGGCATGGCCATGCCGAACAGATAGCCCTGGCCATAATCGCAGCCGGCCTGGCGCAGCATGGCGTATTGCTGCTCGGTCTCCACACCCTCGGCCACCACTTTCAGGCCCAGCTTGTGGGCCATGACGATGATGGCCTCGCACAGGGCCAGGTTGGCGGCATCGTGTTCGATGTTGTAGACGAAGGACTGGTCGATCTTGAGATAGTCCAGGTTGAATTTGCGCAGGTAGGACAGGGACGAATAGCCGGTGCCGAAATCGTCCAGCGCGATCGGCATGCCGGCCTGATGAAACGCCAGCAATTGCTTGACCACGGCCGGGTTGGACGCCAGCAGCAAGCCTTCGGTGATTTCCAGCCCGATCGGCGCCGGGACCGGAGAGGCCGGGACCAGCTCATGGTCGTTCAGCCAGCTGCGGCAACTGTCGCCGTTGGCCTGGTAAAACTGCGCGGGCGAGATGTTGACGTTGATGGTCAAGCCTTCGTTGAGCGGGCGCCAGCGCCGCGCCGCCGTCAGGGCGGTGCGAAACACCCAGTTGCCGATGCTGCCGATCAGGCCGTTATGTTCGGCGATGGGGATGAATTCCACCGGGCTGACGATGCCGCGCTCCGGGTGATTCCAGCGCAACAGTGCCTCGGCCTTGTGCACATGGCGGTCGAGCATGTCGACGATGGGCTGGTAGTACACGAATAATTGCTGGTCGGCCAGCGCGCGGCGCAGGTCGTTGCTTAGCGCCATGCGCGCCTGGGCCGCTTCCTGCATGCTGCGGGTGAAATAGGAAATGCGGTTGCGGCCCTGGTCCTTGGACTGGTACATGGCCTGGTCGGCGTTGCGCAGCAGCTCGCTGGCGCTGTGGGCGTCGCGCGGGTAGATGGTGATGCCGATGCTGGCCGAAATATAGGCCAGCTCGCCGCCCAGGCTGAACGGCTGCGACAGGTCGTTGCGGATCTTGTTGGCCACGTCCGTCACGGTGTCCACGTCGTGCAGGTCGGACAGGGTGACGATGAATTCGTCGCCGCCCAGGCGCGCCACGGTGTCGCTGTCGCGCACGTAGCCGAGCAGGCGCTGGCCGACCTGCTTGAGCAGCACGTCGCCCACTTCGTGCCCCATGGTGTCGTTGATTTCCTTGAAGTGGTCCAGGTCGATGAACAGCAGCGCCAGCGGCAGGCCGCTGCGGTGCGACTGGCGCACCGCGTGTTCGAGGCGGTCCTGGAACACATTGCGGTTGGGCAGGCCGGTGAGGCGGTCGAAATTGACTTCGTGCAGCGCCTGCTCCACCGCCTGGCGGTCGCGCATTTCGCTCGAGAGCGAATAGGCTTGCTGCTGCAGCCCGGCGATGCTGCGCTGCAGGCTGTGCACATTGGCGTCGGGATCGTAGCTTTCCGCCGGGCGCACCTCGCCATGCAAGGCGCAGATTTCGGAAAACATGGGCGCGTCGGCCGCGTTGGGAAAGGCGTCGAGCGGATAGGCGCACATCAGCGAGAACGAGAAATGGCGCTGCAGATTGTTGAAAAAGCGTTCGACGTGGATGGCCGCGTCGTGCTTGTTCACGCTGTTGAGCGAGCGGTGCGCGCCGGCGCACAGGATGGCGACCATTTCGCCGAACACATATAGTTGGCGTCCCTGGCGCGAATTGTCCCGGACCAGGTTACCGATGGCGTCGCGAAAGCGGGTTTCGTCAGGCAGGCCGCTGGCCTCGTCCATGAATTGAGGCAGCATGTGGTCGGCCACGACCGGCACGTAGAGCGCGTCGCCGTGCAGCAGGCCGCGTTCGCCCAGGGTTTTTTCCAGCGCCGCCAGGTGGGCTTCGGTGGCGATGGCAATGGCGGTGTTGCCCGCTTCGAGGGCGCCGCCGATATACCCGACCAAGCCTTCGACGAGAAACACGTCGTCCTCGTAAAACTGCACCATATGCTGGTTCATGCGCGACCAATCCAATTGGCTACCAAGCAAATTAGATGGGCGCCGGATGACTTAGTTCAGTTTTTCGTCGAAAGGATCGGGCTCGCGCACGCGCACCTTGCGCACGATGCCGGCGCGGTCGAACAGGATCACGGTTTCGCTGAAGCGGCCCGATCCGGCGGGGCTGAGGTAGCGCCACACTTCGGCGCCGCTGTCGAAGCGCACCGCGGTGGCCGGCCCGAAGGCGGCGCGCAGGCTGGCGCGGGTGGCGCCCGGCACGGCCAGCGCCTGCAGGCGCGCG
>CBFGOU010000790.1:0-2518 GCA_965650445.1 uncultured Oxalobacteraceae bacterium
ACGTGGCCGGCGCCAACCGCATCGGTCACGGCATCGATCTGGCGCACGAGGCCAACGCCATCGGCATCATGAAAACCATGCGCGAGAAGGACATCCCGGTCGAGATCAACCTGACCAGCAATGCCTTCATCTCTGGCATCGAAGGCGACGAGCATCCGCTCACCCTGTATCGCAAATACGGCGTGCCCTACGTGATCTCGACCGACGACGCCGGCGTCACGCGGCACAACCTGGCCAACGAATACGTGCTGTTCGCCAGCCGCTACAAGCCCGATTACGCCGAAATCAAGCGCGCCGTGTACAACAGCGTGCGCTATTCTTTCCTCAAGGGCGCGGACAAGCAGCGCCTGGCGGCGCAGCTCGACCAGCGCTTTGCCGCGTTCGAAAAGGCCGTGGTGGCCCTGGAGGCCAGCAAGGTGGCCGGGCGCTGATGCCACGATCGCTACGCATGCAGCCCAAAATGTGAGGGCTTTGCGATTTTCGATGTATTACTTCGGAACCCGATCACTCTTTCCATTCACTCATACGAGCGTAAATTCGCTACGCGATTAAATGAGAAACAGGAAAGGGCTCCGTGTCGCGAATTTCATCGAACGCTTCATCGGGCCCGCGCGTTCCCGCTTCAGAGCCGGTGTCCCCCCGTGGGGTGACTGCCATCAAGGATGCGATCGCGCACGGTAACGCCGACGCGGTGCATGGCAGGCTAAACAGAGCGCCTTTCTCACCTGAAACATGGCAGAAGTTGCTGCGGCATGCCTTCGCGCGCGGAAGCAATCAGGCCATCATGAAAGCCTTGCTGCAGCACCGGTCCAGCGATCCTCGGTACGCACTGGAACTTGCAGTACGGCACAACGATCTCGCCGTTGCCACCGAGGCCATGCTGCAAGGCGCTGATCCGGCACGGGCCGGCGCACCTGGGGATACCGACGACATGCGTGCCTTGCTGGCCTGCGTTCGCCGCAAGAACATGCTTTATCTGTCCGGCGCGGTACAAGGCAGGGAATCCGACCTCGACCGCGCATTGCGCAAGATGCCGGAATCCGGTGCGTACAGCGCGGCGGACGCCCTCCTGCGTCAGGCCATCGGTGACACCCCGCTCTGCGAAGCATGGCGGGATGCGGTGAAGGCGAAGCGCTGCGATATCCAGCGTGCCATCCTTTTGCTTCGTGCCGATCAGGACCGCTATTTCCGGGTATTGGAGGAAGATCGGGTGACCGACAAGGCGATCGCCGCCGTGATGAAGGAGATTCCGTATTTCTCTCCCAAGCGCGGACTGCCACAGGCGCTCAATCGAATGGTTACCTTTTCGGGCACTGAGCAGGACATCCGATGCCGCAACCTTGTCGAGCACCGTCAGAAGGTGCAGGAGCGAAGCCGCGGCAACAAGTTCGATTACGCGCATTACGCAGACGAGGACGCTATCGCCGCCCGTATCTCCATCGAGACCGAAGCGAACTACATGCATCTCAAAAGACATGCGGATGAAGTTCGCCTGTTTCACAATCGCGATTTCGGCAAAACCCTTGCGGGACAGTTCGATGCCATGGCAAGCAAGAAGGAGCCCAACCGTCTGCTATTGCTGACAAGCGGCAATCATGCGATGAGCGTCGGCCTGAAGATCAAAAAAACAGAAAAAGGAAAGCCGCAGTACGTGGTGGAGTTTTTTGATCCCAACCGCATCAACAGCCATGTGCGCGTCGCTTCCAGCAAGCTGTCCACCATTAAAGCACTGACGCTGAAAAACCTCATCGCCACCAACGACGCATACAACAACTACTACCCCGGACCGGACGAGCTCTCCGCGATATTTGTCCGCCCCTCCGTGCAGCAAGAGGCTGCCGGAACCAGCCATGCTTCAGGTGCAATCCCCGACCGAACACTGACAAGCGGCATCGAGTACAAGAACCCCAGTGTTGCTGCGATCTTTCATCTGCTCAGCCATGGCTTTGGGGGAGACCTGAGACGCTTGAAGACGGAGATTGCTAGCCGCCCCGTGGAAGAGCGTATCCGCCTGGTGGAAGCACGAAACGCAGACAGGGTTCCCGGGCTTTACAGCGCTTTCTATCACGGTGATGCCGATGTCTTCGCAGCATACGCCGAATTGATGGAGCTGGTACCGGCCAGGAAACGTGCAGCATTGGCAGCGGCCAAAAGAGCGGATGGGGTACCCGGATTGCACATGGCGTTGCAGGGCGGACGTGCCCCTGCCATCAGGGCATTCGGCAAAGTGCTGGAACAGGTTCCCTTGGCGGAGCGCGCAAAGCTGCTGGCGGCGAACCGCCCCTCGGATGGCACCCCCGGCCTTGCCATGGCTTTCGAAAACGGCCACGCCGACGCGATCGAGGCATTCGGCGAACTGCTTGACCTGGTGCCTCCCTCGGAACGCGTCAGCCTGCTCATGGCGCCATATGCCGGCCAGCTTCCGGGACTCTCGCTCGCCATGGAGAACGGCCATGGCAATGCCGTCCGTGCCTTCGGGAAATTGCTGAAGAAAGTAGCGCCGGAACATCGCGCGGAG
>CBFGOU010000791.1:0-2511 GCA_965650445.1 uncultured Oxalobacteraceae bacterium
CGATGAACAGGCCAAAGCGGCGCTCATGCCGGTCCAGCCACGCTTGCGCTTCTTTGGTGCTTTCGGGTGCGGGGCCGTAGTCCATGGTCTGGAGGATATCTTGAATAGTGGGCATGACGAATCCGTGACGTTTATGGTTGCGCGTGGCGGTGAGCGGCCGAGTAGTTCCCGGTGACGTAGTGCTCCAGCTGCCGCTCGATGTCGGTCAGCAGGCTCGATGCGCCGATGCGGAACAGGTGCGGTTCCAGCCATTCGCGGCCCAGTTCTTCCTTCATCAGGGTCAGGTACTGCAAGGCCGCCTTGGCCGTGGCCACGCCGCCGGCCGGCTTGAAGCCGACCTGGATGCCGGTCTGCTCGTGGTACTCGCGGATTGCGCGCACCATCGTCAGCGCGACCGGAATGGTGGCGTTGACGCCTTCCTTGCCGGTCGAAGTCTTGATGAAATCCGAACCGGCGGCCATGCATACCCACGATGCCTTGGCCACGTTCTCCAGCGTGACCAGGTCGCCGGTGGCGAGAATGGCCTTGACGTGCGCATCGCCGCAAGCGGCGCGGTAGGCCGCCATTTCGACGTACAGCGCCTGCCAGTTACCGGTCAGTACGTGCTGGCGCGTGATGACGATGTCGATCTCGGTGGCGCCGGCGGCGACCGACAGTTCGATCTCGCGCAGCTTGGTTTCCAGGCTGGCCAGGCCAGCCGGGAAGGCGGTCGACACGGCGGCGATCGGCAGGCGGCCGTTCAGTACCTTGGCGGCCGGAGCGATCATCTCGTGGTACACGCAGACTGCGCCGGTCGTCAGGCCAGTGACGCCGAGCGCTTCCATCAGATCGCTGCGCAGCGGACGCATGGCCTTCATGCACAAACGCTCGACCCGGCCCGGCGTGTCGTCGCCGCCCAGCGTGGTCAGGTCGATGCATTGCAGGGCCTTGATCAGCCACGCGGCCTGGTACTCCTTCTTGACGCTGCGACGGTTGCCCAGACTCGCGGCGCGGCGGTCGGTGGCGTTGCGGTTGACCTTGATCTGGTTGACCCAGCCGAGATCGAGGCCCATCGCCTCGTTGCGTTTGTTCATAGCAGACTGGTTCCGTTCGAAAGTGATGCGACGCCCAGGTGCTTTGCCAGGGTGGCGCCGATATCGGAGAAGGTCTCGGAGACCGGCAGCGCGCGCGGCGCCACGCCGGGACCGAAGAACAGCATCGGAATATGTTCGCGGGTGTGGTCCGATCCGGGCCAGCTCGGGTCGCAGCCATGGTCGGCGGTGATCACCGCCAGGTCGCCCTGCTTCAGGCGCGCCATGAACTCGGGCAGGCGCGCGTCCAGGTCGTGCAGCGCGCTGGCGTAACCCGCGATGTCGCGGCGGTGCCCGAAGGACTGGTCGAAGTCGACGAAATTAACAAAAGTGAGCGACTTGTCGCCGGCTTCGTCCATCACTTTGACCAGCTGGTCGAACAGGGCCATGTTGTCCGGTCCCTTGACCACGCGCGAAATGCCCTGGGCGGCGAAGATGTCGCTGATCTTGCCCAGACCGATCACTTCGCCGCCGTCGTTCTTGACGTGGTCGAGCAAGGTCGGCGCCGGCGGCGCGACAGCGTAATCGTGCCGGTTGCCGGTGCGGCGGTAGTTCCCGTTCTCGCCCAGGAAAGGGCGCGCGATCACGCGTCCGATGTTATACGGCTTGACCAGCTCGAAGGCCGCTTCGCACACCTGGTACAGACGCTCCAGGCCGAAGTGCTGCTCGTGCGCGGCGATCTGCATCACCGAATCGGCTGAGGTATAAATGATGATCTTGCCGCTGGCAACATGCTCGTCGCCGTGCTTGTTGATGATCTCCGTGCCCGACGCATGGCAATTGCCGAGGAAGCCCGCCACGCCGGTGATGCGCTGCAGTTCTTCGGTCAGCTGCGCGGGGAAGGACGGCAGCGTGCGCGGGAAATAGCCCCAGTCGAATTCGACCGGCACACCGGCGATTTCCCAGTGTCCGCTCTGGGTGTCCTTGCCGGTCGAGCGCTCGCGGGCCGCGCCGTACGCGCCGGTGAAGCCGTCGCGCTGGACGAAGCCTTCGGCCCATTCGCCGCTGGCGATGTGGGCGGCCGCGCCCAGGCCCAGCTTTTCCAGGTTCGGCAGCGACATCGGCCTGCCTTCGCGCGCCGCCCATGCGGCGATATGCCCAAAGGTGTTGGCGCCGCTGTCGCCGAAGCGCGCGGCGTCGGGCGTGGCGCCCAGACCGAAGGAGTCGAGCAGAAGGATGAATGCGCGGGACATGGCAGGCTCGCAGTCTAGTGAAAACGCGGATCAGGCGGCGCGCGGAACGCCGGCCAGATTGCCGAGGAAGGCCAGGATCAGGGTAATCAGATCCTTGGCGCCGATGGCCGCGTACTTGAGCGTCTGCTCGTGCGACAGCGGGAACGGCGACATGCCTTCGGCCAGGTTGGTGATGACGGAAACGCAGGCGACCTTCAGGCCGCAGTGACGCGCCGAGACCACTTCGGGCACCACCGACATGCCCACCA
>CBFGOU010000792.1:0-2505 GCA_965650445.1 uncultured Oxalobacteraceae bacterium
CCGGTCACCCGGGTGACGATGCTGATATCGGGCTGCGCGCCCAGCGCGGCCGAGGTGCGGCTGCAGGTGACGAGCTGCCCCGCAGCCCCGCAGGTCCAGCCGCCCCCGCTGGCGGACTGGTAGGTCACATTCGGGCTCAGCGTGATGCTGGCGGTGACGGTACCGGCCACGTTGGGCCCGCCGTTGCTGACGGCCGCCGTATAGGTCAGGGTGCCGCTGGCGGGCACGCTGACCGGCGAGGCGCTCAACGCCAGTCCCAGGTCGGCGCCGTTGTCGACCGTGGTGACCTGGCTGAGGCTATCGTTGCCAGCGTTGGTGTCGGCATCGGTGCTCGAGACGGTCGCCGTCAGGCTCACCGTGCTGCCGGCGCCCGCCAGGCTGCGCACGGTCACGCTGACGTCGTGCACGTCGGCCGTTCCGGGGCCGCTGACGTCGCCCTGCACCGTCGGGTAACTGCAGGTGACGGTATGCGTTCCGGCCGCGTAGCTGCAGGCCGCGTCGTTGACCGACACAAAGCTGGTCTGTGCGTCGAGCGGGAACACCAGCGACACGTTGTGCGCGACATCGCTGGTATTGTTGGTGATCGAGGCGGCATAGACGATGGTGCCGCCACGCACTGCCGGATCGGGTGCATCGGTCAGGTTCGACACCAGCATGTCGACTGCGGCGGCCTGCAGCGGCAAGGCCAGCAGACAGGCGGCGAGCGCGCGCGGGGAGGACAGGAACGTGGCGAAATAGTCTTTAGTCATTACTGAGCGCAATCGAAAGCGGACGTGCAGGCACGTTGCCGGCAAGCAGGCAGGCGGGAAAGCAGGCAAGCAGGCAAGGCGGGAAAAATTCAGGGGACCAGCCGGACAAGAACCGCGTACGGGTTAAGCCAGCCTTGGTGGTTTACTAATATTGTATTGCGATTAAACAATTTCCACAAGCAATCATTGTCAATAAACAACACTTGTAGCTTTACTCTACAGTCTTGGCTTGACGCCAGGCTGGAAAGACGCAGATCGAGCCGGCTGTGGGCACCGGCTCGATGCAGCCCGGCGAGCGCCGGGTGCGCATTACAGCATCGACTCGGTCGCGCTCAATTGGATGGACGCACCAGGCCACGCTGGAGAATGTAATCGGCCACCCGGTGGCCGGTCGCCGCGCCCTCGGTCTTGTCGAACTGCCAATGGACGCCAAGATAGATCCGGCTTTGGCCAACTTCTTCTTCCGCCTGGGACAGCGAGGCGAAGCTGCGCGCAATGCGCGGGCGCACCCTGCCCCGGTTGTCGCGCGTGAAGCCATTGAATTCGTCGGAGACGAAGGTGAAATGGACGCTGTCGCCGTACAGCTTGCGCAGGACCTGGAACATGGCGCTGCCCATGCCGGCATGGCCCGAGGTGTATGCGGGAAATGGCGGCGTTAAGTTCGGGCCGATCAGGTTGCTCGCCGGGTCGCCCAGCGGCGTCCAGTGCGGATCGCCGTCGGTGGCTCGATTGTAGTCTCCCTGGCCGGTCGGACCGGTTCCCGGGCTCGCTTCGCGGATCGCGGTGACCGGGCGCCAAAAACCATAGGCATACTTGGTGTCCCAAACCGCGATGGTGGAATCGGCGATCGCCACATTCACCAGCGCGAGTGCCCGCGCCAGTTCGAGCGGATCGGTGGTGCGCGCCAGAGCCAGCTGCACCGCGATCTGGTTGAACAGGCGCGGCGAGGTACCGATCCACGCGCTGCCGCCGTAGGCCCAGTAGATGCCGATCATGGTCTGTTCCGGTGTGCGCCTGGTCGGCGTGGTGATGCCATCGCCGCCGAGCTGCTTGACCTCGTTGAAGGCGCGCGCATACGCATCGCTGCCAAGCGGGGGCGGCGGCGGCGCGCGGAATTGCGCCGGTGACTGAAGCACAAACGGTGTGACGTAGTGCCAATAGGCGCCCAGGGCGATCCGGATCCGGCTGACCGGGTCCGGCCGCCACTGGCCCGGCGATATGCTGACGAAGTAATCTTCCGCCACCACCGGATCCTCGTATTCGGCGTCGTCGTTGGCGCGCAGGGCCAGGATGGCGGCGGCGGCGCGGCGGCCGATATCGATGCCATTGAACTTTGCGCGCCCGGCCGGCAGCCTGGCCAGGTCGGCCGTCAACCAGTTGTCGAAGCGGCCCGTCTGGCGCGGATACAGCGCGGCCAGCGTGTCGTGCGCCGCCTGCGCGATCGCGGCGTCGGGCGAACTGTCGGCCAAGGCGGCCAGCGGGCCGCTGTAGCCCGGGTAGCGCCTGGAAATGGCGTTCAGCGCATCGTAGATGGCGATATGCACGATCGCCAGCGCGCGGCTGGTGCGCGTAGGACCGAGCTGTTCGGCGTCCGCCATGCTGCCTGCCATGAGCGGCGGCGTGTGATCCACGGCGACGGCGCTCAAGGCCCGCTCATTCCAAAACGCGAGGCGCGCCGCGGGATTGGGTCCGCCCGGCGCGCTGTAGCGTGGCGGGGACTCCTGGGTGCCGGGCTGCGTCGTGTACTGTGGCTCGC
>CBFGOU010000793.1:0-2501 GCA_965650445.1 uncultured Oxalobacteraceae bacterium
CAGCACATGGGCGACATCAGCGGCGGCCTGGCCAGCAAGCGAGCGCGCATCAACGGCACCGATTCGGTGCGCGGCGGCGAGATCGTGGTCAAGGCACAGGTGCCGCTATCGGAGCTCGAAGGTTACGCAGCCGAATTGAAATCGGTCACTGCCGGCCGCGGCCGCTATTCGCTTGATTTCAGCCATTACGAGCCGGTACCGGTGCAGGTGCAGCAGAAACTGATGGAGGCCTACAAGCCCAGGCATGACGAGGAATGAAGCACTTCGCGACAACGCTTGTCGCCGCCTTCGCCGGAGTCCTCATCGCACTGTTGCTGTACGACCGCCTGGTCGTGCAGCCCCGCGACGCGGCGCGGGTGGCTGCTCTCGCGCATGCAACCGAAATCAGCCTGGCGAAGGCGCATGCGGAGGCCGACTCGATCGCTGCGAACCTCGACGCGTCGGTCGAACGCAGCGTCAGCGGCGCGCGTGAAGCAATGGATGCGCAGGCGGGCGACGAGGACAAGCGCCGGCTGGCGACGGAGGCGTTGAACCGTGCGGCGATGTTCAAGGTCGCGCTGTCCGAGTACTACATGAGCAACGGCCGCTGGCCCACGAACGCGCAGGAAGCGGGACTCGGCGCGCCGGAAAGCCTTGCCGGCGGCGCGGTCGCGCGCATCGACGTCGGCCGGGACGGCGTCGTCATCGTCACCCTTAACGATCGCCTCTCCAGCGGTGCGACGCTTCGACTGACACCCGACGCCACGCGAAGCGGCATCGTGAATTGGCACTGCACGACCGCCGGTGCCGACGAGTTGCGTCGTTATCTGCCCGCCTGCCGCGGCTGATCCGGCCGGTTTGCTTCCACCATCGCAAAAAAACCCAGAAAAAAAGCGCTTTCAGGGCTTGGCGCCGCCGCGCGCATGCCCTACATTCCGCTTGCCGAGGGGGAAATCCGGCAACCCATTCCATCATCGAGTACCACAGGACACATATGGCGAAGAAGAAGACCGTGGCGAAGAAAGCCGCTCCGAAGGCCGCTGCCAAGCCGGCCGCACCGAAGCCGATCAAGGAAGCCCTGAGCAAGTCCGGGCTGGTGGCGCACATCGCCGACGCGACCGGTGTCGCGGCGAAGGACGTGCGTGCCGTGATGGCAGCGCTGGAAGGCGCCGTCCATGGTTCGGTCAGCAAGAAGGGCGCTGGTTCGTTCACCCTGCCCGGCCTGCTGAAGATCACCTCGGTCAGCGTGCCGGCCAAGCCGAAGCGCAAGGGCATCAACCCGTTCACCAAGGAAGAACAGTGGTTCGCTGCCAAGCCGGCATCGGTCAAGGTCAAGGTGCGCCCGCTCAAGAAGCTCAAGGACGCCGCAGCCTGAGTCGCGACTTCCTGTCGGGACGCTGAGACAGCCGTCCGCGACAGACCTGGGGGCCGGATTTCAACCGAAATCCGGCCCTTTTCATTCATCGGTCCAGGCCTGCGCTTGCCCGCGCGACAGCGCTAATAGACTTCTTCGGGCTCGACCTCGTCACCCAACCGCACGGGTTGTGGAATCAACTGGCCGCGGATCGCACCGGCCGGATCGTCGACGGTGGTGATGACGATGTAGGTTTCACCATCGCGCATGCGTTGTGCCACTTCCTCGCTGAGGCTCAGCGGCGCATCGACAATCGCGCCGGCGGTCTGGTCCTGGCGCACGTCGAGCGGCATCGCCACCGGTCCGTTCTCGGCGCTGGTTCCGGTGTGCAGGCTGGCGCCGGTGACGCCGGACGCGAGTCCGCCAAACACCAGGTTGATGCGCAGCTTGCCGGCATCGTCGAGCACGGCGGTCGCTTCGCCGGTGGCTTTGGAATCGGTCGCGGAGACGACATTGGCCCCATTGAGGATCGCGTGCAGCCGCAACTCCGCTGCGCCGGCCTGGCCGATGCCGGTAGCCAGCAGCAGGACGAGAAGTTGATGTCGGAAATTCATGTGCGTGGCTCCCGGGGAAACCACGGTCACGCTACGCCTGGCGCCTGGAAAACAGGCGTGAAGGCATGCGTGAAGCCGCGACAGTGCTTTAACCGGCAGCGGCGCATGTTCGGCAATTCCAGGCAGGAGTCGGCTCATGCCCCGCGTTCCCGTCCCCAATTACGTGATGTTGCTGGCGCTGTCGCTGCCGTTGACCGCCTGCGCCGCCAACCCCGACTTCAAGGTCAGCAGCGGCTCGTTGCATGAAGGCGACGCCCTGCCAACAGCGCAGGTCTACCGTGGCCAGGGCTGCGACGGGGCCAATCGCAGCCCCGCGCTGGCATGGACCGGCGCGCCAGCCAGCACCCGCAGCTACGCGGTGACGATGTTCGATCCGGACGCGCCCACCGGCCATGGCTGGTGGCACTGGCTGCTGTTCGACCTGCCGGCGGATACGCAGTCACTGGCGGAAGACGCCGGACGCGCGGACGGCAGCGCGCTGCCGGCCGGCGCACGCCAGTCGCGCAACGATTTCGGCAGCGCGGGGTATGGCGGCGCCTGTCCACCGGCAGGCG
>CBFGOU010000794.1:0-2495 GCA_965650445.1 uncultured Oxalobacteraceae bacterium
ATCGGATGGCAAAAACGGACACGCC
Organism: uncultured Oxalobacteraceae bacterium; assembly: GCA_965650445.1. GTDB lineage: Bacteria > Pseudomonadota > Gammaproteobacteria > Burkholderiales > Burkholderiaceae_D > Telluria_A. The sequence goes on from CBFGOU010000794.1 coordinate 26, forward strand.
GGTCATCGCAGCGGCCGGCACAGGCAACGCAAGTACAGGGGGCGGGAGCCGGTTACTCGTGAGGAGAGAACAGCTTTTCGATGGGATAGTGGTTTTTGATGAAAGGCGACTTGATCACGATGTAGCTGAAGTACTTTTCGATATTCACGCTGCGCTCCAGCACGTCCTCGACGATGGTCTGGTAATGGACCACGCTGCGCGTGACGAATTTCAGCAGGTAGTCGAAGCCGCCGCTCACCAGGTGGCATTCGACGATCTCGTCGATGCTGCGGATGGCGGCTTCGAACTTGGCAAAATCCTCGCGGCGGTGATCCGATAGCGTGACCTGGGTGAACACCAGTTGCATGGTGCCCAGTTTTTCGAGCTGTATATGGGCGCCGTAGCCAACGATGAAACCTGCTTTTTCGAGGCGCTTGACGCGGATCAGGCAAGGGCTGGGCGACAGGCCGACGGCATCGGCCAGGTCCACGTTCGTGACCCGGCCGTTGCGCTGCAGATGACTGAGGATGCGGATGTCGATCCGATCCAGTTTGAGTGCTTCAGGCATCATCGTATTCTGCCGCTTTCTTGAAAAGCTCCGGTAATGCCTGTCATGTTAGCAGGCAACATGCGCTTTGGCACGTCGCATTTTCCTGCCTGCGGCGTCACTTTACCGCGCGGCGCACATCCGGCTGGTCGAGCACCTCGTCCAGCGTTTTTTTCAAGCGGTCGAACAGTACCTCGAAGTCGTTTGCACCAAAGCACAGCGCCGGGGCGAAGCCGAGAATGTTGTCGCCGAAGGCGCGGAACGTCACCCGGTTGCGGTAGGCAGCCTCGGCGATGCGGTCGCTCAGTTTGAGCGCGGGATCGAAGCGTTCCTTGCTTGCCTTATCGGCAACCAGTTCCAGCGCGCCGAGCAGGCCACGGCTGCGCGCGTCGCCGACCAGCGGGTGATCGAGGAGATTGCGCAAACCCTGCTCGAAGCGCGGCGCCTGCTCGATGCCGTTGGCGAGCAAGCCGCCCTCCAGGTACAAGCGCAGCACTTCCAGCCCGATGGCGGCGCTGACCGGATGGGCGGAATAGGTGTAGCCATGGCCGACCGGCATGCCGGGCGCGCCATCCGCAATGCCCGCATACACCGCGTCCGACATCAGCACGGCGCCCATCGGTGCGTAACCCGCAGTCAATCCTTTCGCAACCATCATCAGGTCGGGCTCGACGCCTTCGGCTTCGCAGGCGAACAGCGGGCCGGTGCGGCCGAAGCCGGTAATGACTTCATCGACGACGAACAGGATGTCCAGTTCGCGGCAAGCATCGCGCATCGCCTTGAGCCACCCCTGGGGCGGCACGATCACGCCGCCGGAGCCCTGGATCGGTTCGCAGAAGAATGCCGCCACGCGCTCCTGGCCCAGCTCGCGCACCTTGGCGCGCAAGGCCTCGACCGAGGCGCGGATGATGGCTTGCGGATCGTCACCCACCGGGTTGCGATAAGGATAGGGCGACGGAATCTTGTGCTGGTTGGGAGTCGGCACGTCGAAATGCTGGTGGAACACCGGCAGCGCCGTCAGGCCGGCGCCCAGCGAAGACGAACCGTGATAGCCGCGCTCGATCGAAATGAACTGTTTCTTGTCCGGCTTGCCGATCGCGTTGTAGTAGTAGGTGATGTAGCGGATGGCAGAATCCGCCGCGTCGGAACCGCCGAGCGTGAAATACACATGGCGCAGCGAGGCCGGCGCCAGTTCCACCAGGCGCGCGGCCAGGCGGATCGCCGGCTCCGAGCCGAAGTGGAAGTAGCCGGTCGCATACGGCAGCCGGCTCATCTGTTCGGTGGCGGCGCGCACGATGCTCTCCTGTCCGTAACCGACGTTGACGCACCACAGCCCGGAAAACGCATCGAGGATTTCATTGCCCTGGATGTCGCGCAGCCAGGGGCCGCGTCCCGACTCCAGGATGGTGGCGCCCCGCTGTTCGTGGGTGCGAAAATTGACGACGGGATGGATCAGGTGTTCGCGGTCCAGCGTGAGGAGATAATCGATTTGCATGATGGGGTCCGTATCTAAAAACATGGGGAGAATGCAAGCGGAGGGCGGGGCGCTTGCCGCTGCTTCGGTAGCAGGATCATCTTAGCCAGAGTGGCCTGGTGTTAGCTTGCGAGCACGCGGCGCGAAATCATCGGAAATTGCGTATTTGCGAAGGATTCGGCATTTTGTGCTGCGCACGCGGCGCCATACTGCATCGCGCCGGCTGCCTGCAGCGACCGCAAGCGCGAACCGGCATCGACATTCTCGCGCCCGAAGGGAGCGCGCCAACGAACATGCGCATCAAATTCGTGGACCGAACAATCGCCTTTCGCAACGGTCTACCCTGTGAGCGGCCCGCGCCCGCCGCGAGAATGTGCAACATTGACGGATCCCGGCAACGGCATTAGTCTCGTCCGACACGCCAAGGTCCCGCAATGTGGACGATTGGCGTTGTTGTAACGGTGATGGAC
>CBFGOU010000795.1:0-2495 GCA_965650445.1 uncultured Oxalobacteraceae bacterium
CACCAGGCGCAGCGGCACGAGCGGGTCGTGCCAGCGGCGCAGGCCGGCGTGCACCACGTAGGACACCATGGTGAGAAACAGGATCACGTTGAGCGGGTTCAAGCCGCGGATGCCGAGCATTTCGTGCGGGAAGAAGGTCAGCGCCGACAGCGGCATGAGCACGATGGCATAGGCCACGCCGGCGCGAAAGTCGAGCAGCACCCAGACCATGAAGACCATCATGACCACGGCGGCCGGCACCAGGTAGCCCAGCAGCGGCACGGCCGCGCCGAAGAAGGCCGCCAGCAGGATCAGGCCCAGCACGCCGGCGATGGCGCCGGCCTTGTCGGCTTTGTAGCGCGGGGCGCGGGATGTGGGTTGGGCTAGCACGTTGAAACCTGTTTGAAAAAGAACGACAGCACTAGGCCGGCCCGCCCAGCAGCTTGGCGCGCACGACCGGGTCGAGCGCGCGCATCAGGGCGTTGGAAAAATCGGCCTGCAGGCGGAACGCGGCCGCGCTGTCGGGGTTGATGCTGGAGACGCGGTACAGATAGCCGTCCGGGATGTAGTCGGACAGGGCGTACTTGAGCTGCACCATCTGGCGGTCGTAATAGCTGCGCACCAGGCTGTTGCCCATGGTGAACCAATAGGTGACCGGCTCGATGCGCGGGCCGTTGTGGGCCACCATGCGGGTGGCCGGCACGTCCACGCCGTCGATGCGCAAGTCCTGGCTGTACAGCTCGTCGATCTCGAAACCCTGGGCGCGGTAGCACACTTCCTGGCGGTGCGCGCGCAGCTGCTGGGTCTGCACCGAGCCGTAGGCGATGGACAGCATGATGCGTTCGCCCTGGCTATTGATGTAGGTGCGCGACAGGGTCTGGCTGTAGATCAGGCGGGTGCGTTCCTGGGCGGTTTCGGACGGCACCATGGCGCCGAGGTCGGGGTCGAGCTTCCAGTCGCCGAACGCGGTCGGCACGCTCTTGTCGAGCTCGATGCGGGGGCCGGTGTCGGCCAGCAGCTTTTGCGGCTGCAGCGCGATGGTGGCCAGCACGGCCGCGCCCATCAGCACGGCGGCGGCCACGGTGCGGCGCATGGGTCCGAAGGTGCGCGGCCCCAGGCTGGAGGGGGCGTCGGTGTCGCGCGCGGACAGCGGCAGCGCGCTTTCGCGCACGCCGAAGCGCAGCAGCGAATCGGTGCCGATGATGAGCATCAGCGCGCTGACGAACAGCACCATGCCGGCGAAACCGTGCAGGAAGCCCTGCCCGGCCGCGTCGCCAAAGTGGTAGGTGATCAGGGTCAGCACCATCACGCGGATCACGTTGGAGGTGAAGGAAATCGGCACGATCAGAATGGCCAGGGCGACGTTGCGGAACCAGGAATTGTGGCGCACCACGTTCAGGTACAGCAGGCCCAGCGCTTCCAGGGTGAACAGGGTGTGCAGGCCGGCGCAGGCGTCGGCCACCAGCAGCTGGTACTGGCCGATCTGCAGGATCACGCCGGTGCGCGAGATCGGGTAGCCGACCGCCCACAGCACTTTTTCGACCACGTAGGACACCGCCGTTTTCATCGGCATGGTCAGCATGTCGACCAGCGAGGGCGGCAGCGGCAGCATGAACAGCATGAAGAACAGCGGGAACCACTGGGCCTTGAGGGCGGCGCTGCCGCGCGTGATCAGCAGCAGGCTGGCCAGGGTGGTCAGGAAGGAGCCGATCTCGAAGATGGCGATCGATTGCGAGCGGCCGAGGAAATACAGGGCCACGCTGAACACCAGCAGCGGCCAGCCGAGCGCGCTGCCGCGCCGGCCTTCGCTGGCGGCCAGCATCTGCGGCCAGTTGCGGTACAGCAGCCACAGCGAAATGCCCAGGATGATGGGGCCGTGGGCGTTTTCCTCGGTCGACCACGTGCCGGTGAAGATGTCGTAAAAGCTGGGCAGGTACATGAGCAGCATGCCGAGCGCCAGCGGCGCCCAGCTGGGCACCGCGCCAGGCTTGGGCAAGCCGGCCATGGGGGACGACTTGACGGAGGTATTCATTTGAAATCCACCAGCACGGAGCCGACCACGTGGGCGCCGTTTTGCGCGACCTGGTCGGCCATGGCGTTGATGTCGCCCAGGTGGGTCTTGTTCTTGCGCGCGACGATCAGCACGCCGCCGGTGCGCGCGGCCAGCACCAGCGCATCGAGCCCCTTGGTGCTGGCGGCCACGTCGTACAGGGTGACGTCGTAGCGCGATTCGAGCTGGGTGTTGAGGCTGCCGAAGCTGCTGCGGCTGAGCAATTCCTGCGGATTGGGCGGCAAGGTGCCGGCGATCAGCAGCGACAGGTCGACGAAGGAATCGACGTGGTGGATCACGTCCAGGTCGGCCCGCCCTGCCAGCACGTCCGACAGGCCCTGGCGCGCCTTGACGCTGAAGATCGCCTGCTGCGACGGCGCGCGCAGGTTGGCGTCGACCAGCAAGGTGCTTTCGCCCAGCTGGGAAAACACCACCGCCAGGTTGGCCGCGAACAGGCTGGCGCCGT
>CBFGOU010000796.1:0-2493 GCA_965650445.1 uncultured Oxalobacteraceae bacterium
CTGGCGCCGGCCAGGGCGGCGGCGCGGCTGCGCACCTGGTCCAGTTCGGCCCGCCCGGCGGCGGCGGCGGGGTGCGCCAGCAGCGCGGCCAGCGCGCTCGGCACGCCATTGCCCGCCGTGGCACTGGCCGGGTGCAGCCGTACCAGGCCGCGCTGGCGCTGCACCAGACGGCTCGCTTTGCCGATCTCGGCCAGGTAGGCCAGCGCCGCGCGCTCGCCGCTGGCGCCGGTGAGCGCCTGCTGCAGCTCGGCCATGAGGGCGCCGCTGATGGCCAGCAGCGGCAGCACGAACATCAGACAGACTAGAATGAACTTGGGCAGCAGGCGCAGGCCTTGCATCAGGCGGACGGCGGGAGCGAACAGGCGAGTCATGACAATCAATATTAATTTCTGAATGGAAATAATGCGCCATGAATGTGACAACGTGATGACCTAAGGAAACGACGCTTGGGATGGGCGCGTGAATTGCCGCATAATGCGGGTTCCATTAACGACGAGTGGCACGCATGCACGTATTACTGGTGGAAGACGACGCGGTGCTGGCCGACGGTCTGGCGCGCATCCTGCAGGGACAGTCGATGCTGGTCGACACGGTCGGCAACGGCAGCCTGGCCGACCAGATGCTGCAGCGCGGCACCGAGTACGCCGTGGTGGTGCTCGATATCGGCCTGCCCGGCATCGACGGCTTTGAAGTGGTGCGGCGCCTGCGCGCGCGCGGCAGCGCCGTGCCGGTGCTGCTGCTGACCGCGCGCGACGCCGTCGAAGACCGCGTGCGCGGCCTGGAGCTGGGCGCCGACGACTACCTGGTCAAGCCCTTCGCCAGCGCCGAGCTGGTGGCGCGCATCCGCGCGCTGGCGCGGCGCAGCGCCCCCAAGCCGGCCCAGTGGACGCTGGGCCGCCTGGTTTTCGATACCGGCGCCAAACGCGCCTATATCGACCAGCGTCCGCTGGAACTGTCGGCGCGCGAGTGGGCCGTGCTCGAATACCTGTTGCAGCATGTCGCCCGGGTGGTGTCCAAGCAGCAGATCATCGATGCCATCCTGCCCTACGGCGACGAGCTGACCCTCAACGCCGTGGAAGTGTATATCTCGCGCGTGCGCCTGAAAATAGCCGACGCCGGCATCAGCATCCGCACCATCCGCGGCTTTGGCTACATGCTCGAACAGAATCCATGAACAGCATCCGCTTGCGCCTGCTGAAGTGGCTGGTCGGGCCGATTCTCTTGATTAACCTCGCCGGCGCCAGCCTGATCTATCTGCTTGCCTGGCTGCCGGCCCAGCAAGCGTTCGACCAGAATCTGCAGGACGCGGCCGGTGCGCTGGCGGCGCGCCTGAGCGCCGGCCCGCGCGGCCCGCAACTGGACCTGCCGCGCCAGGCCGAGCAGGTCCTGCGCGCCGACCCCGTCGACGCCCTGTATTTCGTGGTGCGCGACCAGGCCGGCCGCGTCCTCGCCGGCGATCCCGACTTCCCCGCCATCGAGCCAGGCCCGGCCTACGATGCGCAGGTGCGCGGCGAGGCGGTGCGGGCGGCCGGACGCGCGCTGCAGGTCGGCGCGGACACCGTGCGGATCGGCGTGGCCAAGACGCTGCGCAAGCGTCAGAGCACCCGCGAGGCCATCGTGCGCGCACTGATTCTGCTGGAGAGCCTGTTCACCCTGGCGCTGGTCGGGCTGATCTGGTTTTCGGTCACCACCGGCCTGCGTCCGCTGGCGCGCATGCGCGCCGATCTCGGCCAGCGCGAGGCGGGCGACCTGGCTGCGCTGGAATCGGACGCGGTGCCGTACGAACTGGCGCCGGTGGTCAGCGCCTTCAATGATCTGCTTGCCAAGGTGCAGAGCAGCGCCCAGGCCCAGCACGATTTCCTGGCCGACGTGGCGCACCAGCTGCGCACCCCGCTGGCCGGGCTGGGACTGCAGCTGGAATGGCTGGGGCAGCGCCACGCCGGCGATGCCGACACGGTGCGGTCGGTCGGCCTGATGCTGCTGTCGAACGAACGCATGATCCGCCAGACCAATCAGTTGCTGGCGCTGGCGCGCGCCGAACCGAGCCGCTTCGAAAAGACCCGCCTCGAACAGCTCGACCTGGCCGGCCTGGTGGCGCAGTCGGTGCAGTACTTCGTCGAGGCGGCAGCGCGCAAAACCATCGATATCGGTTTCGACCTGCAGCCGGCGGTGGTGGCGGGCGAGGGCTTCCTGTTGCGCGACCTGATCGATAACCTGATCGACAACGCGGTGCGCTACACACCCGCCGGCGGCACGGTCACGGTGCGCTGCCACCGCGATGGCGCGTACGGCGTGCTGGAAGTCGAGGATTCCGGCCCGGGGATCGCCGCGGCCTTGCGCGACAAGGTATTCCAGCGTTATGTGCGGCTCGACGACAAGAGCGCCGGCAACGGCCTCGGGCTGGCGATCGTGCGCGACGTGGCCCAGGCCCATGGCGCCCAGGTCACGCTGGGCGAGGGCGCCGGCGGGCGCGGCCTGCTGGTAACGGTGCGC
>CBFGOU010000797.1:0-2492 GCA_965650445.1 uncultured Oxalobacteraceae bacterium
AAGAAACTCCAGCTCGGCCCGGAACGCGGCGCCGCCATCCGCACTGTCTACGGCCAGGGCTACCAGCTCGGGCTGGACGGGCTGCAACCCGGCGCGGCCTAACCGGCGCGGTACAAGGGGCGGTACACCGCCTCGATGGCTTCGGACGAATGGCCGTAGTTCCAGCGCAGCTCGGTGCCGGCGCCGACATCCTCCGTGGTGAAGAACGCGCCGATCGAAAAGCGCCGGCCGCACCGGGAAATGACATGGAAGCGCACCGCTTTCATGTTGTACCCCTGCCCGGCCTGGGCGACCGGCAGACCGTCCGCGTCATAGGCAAGCCGGGTATTGGCCATCGCCAGGATGTTCTCGCCGTCGACGAAGGAGTACTCGTCGTCCGACACCGCCTACAGGATGAAGGAATCGTTGGAGCACGTGAAGTACATGGCCGGCGTCAGCAGCTGGCCGCCATACACGCCCAGGCATTCGCCGCTGCGCAGATCACGCGCGGCAAACACGCCCAGCTGGCCGGCCAGCACGCGCTCGCGCGGATCGGACAGGTCGGCCGCGGTGATGGTGCGGCACACCAGACGGTCGCGGTAGGCGGCGGCGCGGGTCCACTCGTCGGCGTCGGGATCGACAAACGGCAGCACGTCCTCGCGGCGCGGATCCTCGCATGCGCCGAAACGGTCCGGCGCGTCGGTCAGCGCGGCGATATAAATCGGTTTCATGGCCGCGTCGCGGTACGGGTAGCGCGCGTCGAGCAGCGCCGAATACTGCAGCCGCGTAATCGGGCGGCGTTGCTTGAAGCGGTTGAACATGTCCCCCAGGTAGGCAAGCGCTTGCGCCGCGGCCGCGGCATCGTCGGCCAGCGTTTGCCCGATCCGCTCCTTGAGCGCCGGCACGCTGTCGAACATCGCGTCGTGGGCCGCCGGGCCAGGCAAGCCCTCGGCCTGCGCAAGACAGGTGTCGATCGTCTCGATCAGGGATTGCACGCGTGGGTCGGTCAATGCTGTCATGGGTGTCTCGCTTTCTCAGGTGAGCCAAGCTGTGTCGGCAGGTAGTACAACAATATCCTTGCCGGCGCGCCGCGCGCCGCGCCAACGCGAAGCGCCGCGGCGGAAATGCGAAATGGCCACCGCCGCGCGGGCCGCACTTCGCTGGCGCAGCCGCTTCGCATCCGCGCCGCGCCATGCACAACGGCTGCCTTACACTGGCCCCGCCAGGCAGGTCCGTGCTTGCCTGGATGGCGCCGTGCCGACCAACCAGCCGAGTTCCCGCATGCCTGATAATCGCATTACAAATTATTTTAAACCTGTAAGCGCCCCCGCCACGGCGGCACCGGAGACTGCGCCCGCCAGCGCGCCGCGCCCTGCGCGCACACGGCCGGTGGTGCCGGAACTGCAGGCGCATGCGGCACGCCCCGGTGCGAGCGGTACGCCGAACAACCGCGCGTATGCGCGCGCAGATCTCGGCGCAAAATTGGCGGCGTTCTCGCAACGCGTGCACAGCGAGCAGGCCCGCCCAAGCCAAGCCGCGCCGCCAGCGCCGACCAACGCCCAGGACCCGGAACTAGACGAGGTGGCCAATGCCAGGGCGCAACTGGCGGAGGCGGCCGCCGAAGAAAACGCCATCAACCTGGCCATGCGGCATGCCAAGATTTCGACCATGGGCCTGAAGGCGGCGAAAGATATCGTTGGTTAAGCTCTATCGGCGTCTCGCATGATGCAACAGAAGGCGGACGATGAGCCCCGAACGACGCAATCAACTGATCCACGAAATCCGCACACTGCGGATATGCATGCCGCCGACGAGGCGGTCGCACGCGGCGTGCTCGACACAGCTGGCCAGGCCCGGCCACGCCTTACGGGCGGAAGGCGAAGGCCAAGCTTCGCTGGCGGCGCAGCCGGATCGCATCCGCGCCGCACCAGGCACAATCGCCGCCTTACACTGGGCCCGCCAGGCAGGTCCGCGCTTGCCTGGGTTGCGACCTGTCGACCTACCAGCCGAGTTCCCCCATGCCTGTTAATCGGATTACAAACTATTTCAAACCTGTAAGCGCCCCGGGCGCGTCGGCGCCTGCGACTGCGCCTGGGAGCGCGCCGCGCCCCGCGCGCACACGGCCAGTGGCGCCGGAACTGCAGGTGCGCGCGCCTCGCCTGAATTCGACCGGTACACCGAACAACCGCGCGCCTGTGCGCGGCGATCTCGGCCCGAAATTCGCGGCGTTCCAGCAACGCGTGCTGCGCGAGCTGGACCTCCCAAGCAAAGCAGCCCGGCCGGTTCCAGCGGCGACCACCCGCGGCGGCGGCCAGCCGAAAGCGCCGGCTGGCGCGCCAGAACCGCACTACGTGCTCAACCACAATAACCCGTTTGCAGCGGACTCGCCGGCCGAAGCGCAGACCGCGCCCCAGCCGCATTACGTGCTCAATCACACTAACCCTTTTGCAGCGGACTGGCCGGCCGAAGCGCAGACCGCGCCCCAGCCGCATTACGTGCTCAACCACAATAAC
>CBFGOU010000798.1:0-2492 GCA_965650445.1 uncultured Oxalobacteraceae bacterium
GGGGTGGGCAGTGTATGAAATCGTGTATGGAATCGTGTACGGGTTCGGGGATGGTTCAGTGGACGATGCCGTGGCCGGCGGCGTTGATAACGTGTTCAGCGACGCGGCGGCCGCTCGGTGCATTACAAATACCGGTGAAAGCCTATCCTGCACTCGAACGCCACCACGCGGAAATCTTGGTAGTACCAAGATTCATCAGCAAAGCGTTAAACATGGAAGACGGTAGCGTTTAACGCGCAAAGCCAGGCGCAGCGCGGCTTTGCGCCGCAACCGGAGGTTGCGTGATGTGTGATAAAGCGCAGGGGGCTGCGGGGACTCCCCGCGCACCCCGCCCACTACCGCATCTTGCGCGGGTTTTCGTACCAACGCGGATTTTTCCGCTGTCCGAATAGGATACGAACAGCCTACGGTTAGCATACGAACAGGATACGAATAGGATACGGAACTGCTCAGTCCATGTCCGATTGGCGGCACTGACCCCGTGCCGCCGTTGGCGGGGGCGCGGGGACTCCCCGCACCGGCCCTGGCCAGCCGTCACCAGCGGCGGCAACGCCACCGGACGGCGTTTTCGGCAGGATACGAACGGGATACAAATGGGATACGACCGGTGGCCGATGGGATACGACAGGATACGAACAGGATACGGCTCACCCGGGCCGCCGACCCCGCCCAGCCAAGTACGCCACGCGGTCCTAAAAAGCCTTGCGAAGGTACGCTGTCAAGTCATTCTCCGGTGTGAACGGTAGCGGGTGGAATGGCGCTTGAATGGCCAGCGTGTAAACATCAGCCCCAGGCACCACCGCAAGTTGATCGCCGCTGCTCGTGCACAAGGTAAATCCACATTCCGCCTCACACTCATCTGAATTGTGAACAAGCTTCTGAACCTCCCGTACCTCCGACCAAGACGCCGGCAAGCTCACCATTTCCGGCACATCCTCCGCGCTGACCACTTCAAATGTGAGTGTGCCGATCTCTTCCCAGCCGCTGAGATCATGCATATCTACGCCCACCCTGACGGTCCGACCATCACACAACCGCAACCACAATGTCGAGGGCGGCCCAACCTTGGGAACATTAATAGCGTAAGCGCTCAAGCCGCTGCATAAACCGGCAGCCAGTGCCGGCGCAGAAGCCACGTCAAAACACAACACATTTTTCACGATACCTCCCGATTTAATAGTGAAGTGTTTCAGGCAGCTTGTTGCCGTTACCCGGTATCTCAATGCGAGGACCGTCGCCTGGGTTCTTGGTGCCAGGACGAATCCAGACACCATTGTCGCCAACCTGTGCGCCAGGAATTTTGCTTCGACCATCACTACCTGGGAATGGCTTCCCAGTACCACCAGTCAACTTATCAAAATCCTTGTCGGCGTCACCAGTACCGCCATTCTCTGGAGTAAGTGGCCCACTCGTGTGGCGCTTTCCGCTGTTACCCGGGCCTGCACGGGGGTCACTTTGATCACCAACCAAGTCGCCAGGAACTGGAGGTGCACTGTTTGTACCAACAGAGAACCCCACCGCGTCCCGCCGTACCGAAACGCCTGAACCCCAGCATCCATGCGGCTTCCCGCGCCATGCGCAGGGCGCAGTCGCCAGTTTGCGGAGCGAGACCCCCTGATGCGGTCTTTTGCTCTATCGGCGGCCCGCAATCCGGCGCAGTATATCAGCGTGGATATGCGCAATGTTAGCGGACGTGCAAATTATGGGAAGTGCCGGCGGCCGGTGGCGACGTGCGTATGCCGCCAGGCAGGCGGCTAAGGGGAAGGGTCGCTGGGATCGGCGGGCGGGGTGTCAGCGCGGTCGATGGATGGCCGGCATGTTCGGCAAGGCTAAGGCTGCGGCTCGCTGTCCGGGGAGGCGTCCATTGGTTCCAGGTCGTCGGGCCAGACCTGCCAAACCAGCTCGGGATGCGCCTGCCAGTCTTCGCCGATCCTCGCCACTCTTACCATGCCCGGCGTCACTGCCGGCAAGCCAACCAGGATCAGGTTATCGAGGCCGCCGCGCTCGCGGTAGCGCCGTGTCAAGGCATCCATGGTCAACGCGGCGCGTAGCCGGCGTCGGCCAGCGCCTTGCGCACGCGCTCGCCAGCTTCCAGCATGGTCCACGCCTCGTCACGATCGACGGCGAGCCGGCTGTAGTCGTCCAGGCCGACCCGCTTGAGGAACTGCGCGAGCGCCAGCGCCTCGTCGGCCGGCAGATCGAATGCCAGGTGCACGGTGCGGTCCATGTTTAATCCTCCTCGCCGGCTTCGGCGTCCAGCATGGCCAACAAGGCGTCGCGCTCGATGTCGCCGCCGGCATCGCCCTGCCCGGCCTGGCCGGCGGCGATCACGCGCCCCGGATGGGTGGCAGTGTGGATGTCCTTGAGCATGCGGATGCTGACCTGGGCGTAAATCTGCGTGGTGTTCAAGTTGGCGTGGCCCAGCATGGCTTGTATAAAACGGATGTCGGCGCCGTTCTCCAGCATCAGGGTCGCCATCGTGTGGCGGAACA
>CBFGOU010000799.1:0-2482 GCA_965650445.1 uncultured Oxalobacteraceae bacterium
CGGTGGCCACCGACAGCCCCAGCTCGGTGATCATGTCGCGCCACATCAGCACCTCGCGCCGCGAAAAGGCGATCACCGCGTCGCCGCGGCGCAGATTGCGCAGCTTGCGCACCGCGCCCGGCTCCATCGACAAGGGCCCCATGCGCTTGAGCATATGCACTTCGATCGGCAGCTCCATGCGCGCGGCCAGCGCCTCGACCGCCTTGCGCGCTTCCGGCGCGCCGACCAGATACACGGTCTGCGCCGGCGCCCCGCAGACCGCCGCGGTCCAGGCCGAGCCGCGGTCGCGGTCAGCCAGCATCTGGATCTCGTCGATCACCGCCACCTCGACCGGCGTGCGCGTATCGAGCATTTCGACGGTGCTGGCCACATGGGTAGCGCCTTCGGCCAGGCGGCGCTCTTCGCCGGTGACGAGGCTGACCTTGAGCGGTTTGCCGTGCGGCTGCATGGCTTGCAGGCGCTCGAAGTTTTCCAGGGCCAGCAGGCGCAGCGGCGCCAGATACACCCCGCTGCGGGCCTTGGCCAGCGCTTCGATGGCGCGGTGGGTCTTGCCCGAATTGGTCGGCCCCAGCAGCGCGACCAGGCGGCGCGGAAGGCGCCGCGCCACCTCGAAGGAATCGGGATACTCGGCCAGGTTGATGCTCTCGCGCGTGCGCAGCGCGTGGCGCTCTTCCTGGTCGCGCTCGACCGCGTGGTCGAAGCGCTGGCGGATACGCTCGAATACATGGCTGGCCGGCTCGCTGGTCTCGACGTCGGACAGCGTGTTGAGAAACAGCGCCGCGTCCAGATCATGGTCTTCCGCCTCGAGCGCGATTGCGCGCACGAAGGCGCGCACGCTCGCGTCCAGCTCCTCGCGGGCGGCGGCGGTGACGCGTTCCCTGAGCAGCGCGCGGCGCGCCTCGGTATCGAGCTTGCGCCATTTGCCGGGCTTGGCGAGCACGCCCTGGGCCGGTACCAGATCGTAGGGAACGCGCAGGCCGGCCTCCTCGACTACGCCGGAGAACTGCACGAACACCCGTCCTTCCAGCTTGACCAGGCGTGCGCGCGCCACCTGCGGCGCCAGTTCGGCGATCAGGCTGTCGTCGTCATCGGGAGAGTGATGCTTGTGTGGTTCGTTCATGACCGCACTATAACGCGGAACCGGGACGGCCCGAGTGGGTCACTTGAAAGCCAGCTGCGCCTGCACACGCAACTGGCCGGGATGCGGTTCAGCGGCGGCGGCTGGCCGCCAGCGCCCCAAGTCCCAGCAACATCAGCGGCAGCGTGGCGGGAAGCGGCACATCGGTCGGTGGCTCGTTGCCGACCGTCACGACCAGATTGTCCAGCGCGTAATAGCCGAAGCCATCGCCCGGATTCGGGTCCAGCGGACCTTCGAAAAACAGCGAGACCAGGTTGACGAAGCCGTCCAGCGTGAAGCTCTGGAACGTGTCGCCGATGGTGAAGGTTTGCTGCACCGTGCCGCCGCCACCTAGGGCGCCAGTGACGGTGACATGGTTGACGGGGGTGAGGGTCTCGTAGCTGGTGCCCAGATCGACACGCAGGGCATTGAAGGTCGTGTCCTGCGCATTGGTGACGACCATCACGTCGTTGCCTTCGATCAGGAAGCTGGTGCCGTTGTTGGCGTTCGGCGCGTTGTCCACTGGAGCCGCGACGCAATGGGAGTTGCCGCTGTTGCCGGTAAAAACGTAGCCGCCGGAACTGATCGGTCCCTCGGTACAATCGACCTGCACCACATCTTCAAAATCGACGACGGCGGCATGAACGGCGCCGGCACTCAGACTGCCGGCCATGCAGGCCGCGGCGAACCATTGTTTAATATTCATTTGGCTGCTCCAGTTGGCCAATAATTGTCGTTTAGCGTTCATTCCTGAAGCAAAAATCATACCTATTATACATCACTCAATTAATCAAGCACTTGAACTTGCTGACCCTGAGCCCGTGTAAAGTTTATCGACATATATTTATTTACTGCGCATTGATCTGGATAGAAAGAGGTGTAAATGTTGTTTGGCGTTTTATGCGGCCTCGGTGCCGGCGCTCTCTGGGGCCTGGTATTTCTGATGCCGGCCTGGCTGAGCGGATTCACGCCGCTGGAGCTGGCGGCGGGCCGCTACAGCGCCTACGGGGCGATGGCATTCGCGTTGATGCTGCCGCGCCTGCCATCACTGCTGGGGCGCTTGCGCCGCACCGATTACCGCGCTCTGCTGTGGCATGCGCTCTCCGGCAACATCGTGTATTACGTGCTGCTGGCCCTGGCCGTGCAATATTCCGGCGTGGCGCCGACCTCGCTGATCATCGGCATGCTGCCCCTCTCGGTCACCCTGATGGGGCGCGCCGACCATGGCGCGGTACCGCTGCGCCGGCTCGCCGCGCCGCTGGCGCTCGCCGCCGCCGGCATCGTGTGCATCAACATCGATGCTTTTTCCCACGCCAGCCTGGCCGGTGTGCTGTGCGCCGCCGGGGCGCTGCTGTGCTGGACCTG
>CBFGOU010000800.1:0-2475 GCA_965650445.1 uncultured Oxalobacteraceae bacterium
GAACCCGAATCGGGCGCCTACTCGGGTGCGGGGCACAGCCACCGCGACGACGGCCACCTGCTGGCACCCGTGCCGCTGCGCCAGAAGATACATCGTCCGAGCGACCCGGTATAGCCATGAACGCCAGCGCGCTCCTGCATCTTCTGCAGTTCGCCAGCCCGGCCTTGCCGATCGGCGGCTACAGCTATTCGCAGGGACTGGAAGCGGCGTTGGAGTCCGGCCTGGTGCGCGACGCCGACAGCGCGCGCGCCTGGATCGTGCGCTACCTGCACGAAGTCGTCGCGCAATGGGACGCGCCGCTGTTCTGGCGCTTGCTCAAGGCCTTCGAGGCGCGCGACGACGCCTCCATCGCCCTGTGGAGCGAGCGTTTCCTGGCCTCGCGCGACAGCGCCGAGTTCCGCGCCGAGACGGTCCAGATGGGTTACTCGCTGACCCGCCTGATCGCCGAACTGGGCGTGGCCGAGGTGGCGCCGCTGGGCGAGGAAGTGTCGCTCCCGGCGGCATTCGCCTGCGCCGTCAGCGCGCTCGGCATCGGCCACGACGAAGCGCTGCTGGCCATGCTGTTCTCGTGGGTGGAGAATCAGGTGCTGGTGTGTGTCAAGTCGGTGCCGCTGGGGCAGGTGGCCGGTCAGCGCATTCTGCTGTCGCTGCGCCCCGAGCTGGAACGGGCGGCCGAACGGGCGCGCAGCATCCAGGATGAAGAGATGAGCAACTGGTCGCCGGGGCTGTCGATCCTGTCGATGCGCCACGAAGTGCAAAACGGGCGGATCTACCGCTCCTGAACCGAAACGAAAGAGAACAGAACATGACATCGAACCCACTGCGCGTCGGCATCGGCGGACCGGTAGGCTCCGGCAAGACGGCCCTGTGCGAAATGCTGTGCAAGGCCATGCGCGACGCCTACGATATGGCCGTCATCACCAACGACATCTACACGCGCGAAGACATGGAAATCCTGCTGCGCGCGAACGCGCTGCCGCCGGAGCGGCTGATGGGCGTGGAAACCGGCGGCTGCCCGCATACGGCCATCCGCGAGGACGCCTCGATCAACCTGGAAGCCATCGCCCGCATGCAGGCCGATTTCCCCGACCTGGACCTGATCCTGATCGAATCCGGCGGCGACAATCTGGCGGCCACCTTCAGCCCGGAACTGTCGGACCTGACCCTGTACGTGATCGATGTGGCCGGCGGCGAAAAGATCCCGCGCAAGGGCGGGCCGGGCATCACCCGGTCGGATCTCCTGATCATCAACAAGACCGACCTGGCGCCGCACGTGGGCGCCAACCTGGACATCATGGCGCAGGACGCCAGGCGTCAGCGCGGCGAGCGGCCGTTCGTATTCACCAACCTGCGCAGCGGCGAAGGCGTGGCCGAAGTGATGGCTTTCATCCGCAGGCAGGGACTGCTGGACGCGTAAGATGGCCTCAAGCCTGCCTGCCGGTGTCGTCCAGCTGGGCCGGTGCCAGCGTGATCGGCGCCGCCATGGCGGGGTGCAGGCCTGCGCGGCCTTCGTAGACTTGCGCGATGGCGGCCATGTCGGCGGCCGCGTCGCCGGACAGGCGCAGGCTGTCGACCATGCCCAGTTCCTTGCTGGCGTAGTCGATGTACACCAGCACCAGCGGCACCTTGGCGGCGAGCGCGAGGTGATAGAAGCCGCTGCGCCAGTGCGGGCGATAGCCGCGCGTGCCTTCCGGCGTGATCGCCAGCCAGCACCAGTCGGACGCATGGATCTGTTCGGCCAGGCGCGCGGTGGCCCCGGTCGGGGCGCCGCGTTCGACCGGCATGCCGCCGAGATAGCGCATGATGCCGCCGAGCGGGCCCTTGAACAGCGACTCCTTGCCGATCCAGCGAAACGGCAGGCCGAGCGCCCATTTGCCGAGCAGGCCGACGCAGAAATCCCAGTTGGAAGTGTGCGGGTAGACCACGACGATGCCGTGCGGACCGGGCAGGGGTTTGTAGCGCATGGTCCAGCCCAGCAGATGCAGCGCGCGCAGGGCCAGTCGTTGACGTCGATGGGGCAGAATGGCGGGCCGTAGCTCGTAAGGGCTCATGGTGGCTCCCGGTTTTTTCGTGTTACCGCCATTTTATGAGATTCATACTGCTGCACGGAAAATTAGATTGATATGTGGGAAAATCGAGACGGAATATTAACAAGGAGAGCACAATGACTACCCCGGAAGCGAATGTTGATTTTTTAATCATGCGCACCTTCGACGCGCCGCGCGAACTGGTGTTCAAGACGATGGTCGAGAAGGAGCATCTGCAGAAATGGTGGGGGCCGCAGGGCTGCACCATTGATGTGCTGCGCCACGAGGCGGTGCCCGGTGGGGTGTTCCACTACCTGATGAAATTCGGGCCGGGCGCCGAGATGTACGGGCGCTTCGATTTCCGCGAGATTCAGGCGCCTGAAAAGCTCGTCTTCGTCAACGGCTTCGCCGATGAGCAAGGCGAGCGTATCCACTACGCGCTGAGTCC
>CBFGOU010000801.1:0-2461 GCA_965650445.1 uncultured Oxalobacteraceae bacterium
CGGCTGGCGCTGGGCCATCGACAGGCAACGCCTCGCCACCCCGGAGGCGTTCCTGCTCAGCGCTGCCGGCGTCAGAGTTATCCACAGCTAACAGGGACAGCGCCATGAAAAAAAGCCGCCGGTTTTACCCGAGCGGCTTTGTTCCGGCTCCCAGCTGCGCTGGGCACGACAGCGTTTAGCAGTTGGTCGCGCTGGCCGTCACGACGATCTGCGGCGAACCGTTGACGGCGGCCTGGGTGTACTTGACATAGCAGGTCGCGCCCTTGGCGTTGCCGGTCAGGCTCTTCGGAATGAAGGCCACTTCGCCGGCCACCGTGGAAGGCAGGTTGGCGCCGCCACCGACGCCGGCCTGGATGATCCAGTCTTCGCTGCTCAGGCCGGCAACAGGTGCCAACGTGGCGTCGGCGGTCGGATAGGTATTGGTCATATTTACCACGGTACCGTCCAGGCTGACCGTCGCAGGGCTGGTCCCGGCCACCAGCGATTTGCCATGTGCCATGGCCGAGGTGGCTTCCAGAGCGCCCTTGGCCGCTTTGACGGTGGCGTAGCGGGCGTCACCGCCCAGGTCGGCAAACTTCGGCAAGGCCGTGGCCGCCAAAATGCCCAGAATGACGATCACGACGATCAGTTCGATCAGCGTAAAACCCGATTGTGCGGTGCCCCGGATGCTGCGCGGCGATTGTTTATTCATGTAGTTCTCCAAAAATTCGGTAGTCTTGCGGCGTAAAATTAGTTGCTCGCCAGAATTACATTACCGTATCACAATACAGTACATCTATCCATCGACTCGTATCAAAGCAAGGGCGCGCGGCGCATTGAGCTTGCTTGACCTGTCGATTTGTTGGGACAGGCCAACGAATTTTACTTGGTATTTCAGGGCCTTCTGCGTTCCTTGCAGAAATTTATTTTGGTAATTTAACGAATAGACCAGAATGTGTGTCTTTCTGTCGAAGTACCAGTTGCCCGCGTGTACATCCGACGCTTCCGGCGCGAAGAATTCACCCGCGTAATTGGCCGGCTTTTGGGTCAGCCAGTTCATCGGATTCTGTTGGGCCAGCTTCTCCATGTCGGCGCCCCGGCCT
Organism: uncultured Oxalobacteraceae bacterium; assembly: GCA_965650445.1. GTDB lineage: Bacteria > Pseudomonadota > Gammaproteobacteria > Burkholderiales > Burkholderiaceae_D > Telluria_A. The sequence continues at coordinate 1,083 of CBFGOU010000801.1, forward strand.
TGCACCTGAAGCCGGGCCACTTGCACCGCCAGCGCCCCGCGCAGGACGTTGACGGTGTGGTCAACCAGCGCCAGTTCGGCCTGTGCGCGGTAACTGATCAAGCGCTGCAATAAGGCGCCCACCAGGACCGCCACGATGATCGCCACCACGGCAATTTCGAACAAGGACACGCCGCGCTGGCGCCACCTTGCCGGGTTGGCAATCTGTCTCATTTCGGCAATGCGGCTTTGCCGAGATCCCAGATCGGCAAAAAAATACCCAGCGCCAGCACCAGCACCATGGCCCCCAGGAACACAATCATGATCGGCTCGATCTGCGCCGACAAGGTCTTGAGCTCGTAGTCCACCTCGCGTTCGTACATCTGCGCGATTTCGTCCATCAGGTCGTCGAGCGAACCGGTTTCCTCGCCCACCGCGATCATTTGCAGCACGATGGGGGTGAACACGCCCGCGTTGGCCGCGGTACGCAGAATGCTGTCGCCGCGTTCGACGCCATCGCGCATCTGGTCCACGCGCGACGACAAATAGGCATTGTCGACCGTTTGCGACACCACCGTCAGCGCCTGCACCATGGGCACCCCGCTCTTCATCGACAGCGCATAGCTGCGGGCAAAGCGCGCCATCGTGCCCTTGTGGATGATCTTTCCGGCAATTGGCAGACGCAGCTTAGCCCGGTCCCACCACATGCGCCCGCCTGACGTGCGGATAAATTGCCGCCAGCCGAAGGCAGCGGCAATCGTGCCAACCAGCAGCGCCGGCCAATAGCTGACCATGAAATGCGAACTGGCAATCAGCATGCGCGTCATCAGCGGCAGCTCGGCATTAAAGCTCGCGAATACTTTGACGAATTGCGGAATCACCCAGATGTTGACCACCACCATCGCCAGAATCATGGCGATGACGACGAAGCTCGGATAGCGGATCGCCGTCTTGACCCGCTCGCGCATGTCGCGGTCGAATTCCAGGTGATCGAACAGGCGCAGGAACACGTCTTCCAGGCGGCCCGTCATCTCGCCCACGCGCACCATCGACAGGTAGAAATTATTGAACACGGTAGGGTGTTGCCGCATCGCCAGGGACAATTCGCGTCCCGAGTCCAGCGATTCGCGCAGGTCCTTGATGACCTTGGCGAACGACTTGCTGATGGCCGATTCCTGCAAGCCCGCCAGGCCGCGCATGATGGGCACACCGGCCTTGAGCAAGGTATGCAATTGACGGCTGAACAACTGCACGTCCATCGATGTCACCGGTTTCTCGAACAGCCTGGCATACCAGGACTCGCCCTGCTCGGCAGTGGTGCGGCTGGTCGCATTGATTTCGATGGGCGTGACCCCATTCGAAAACAATTGATCGGCAACGGCGCCGCTATCGCTGCCTTCC
>CBFGOU010000802.1:0-2460 GCA_965650445.1 uncultured Oxalobacteraceae bacterium
CTGTAGGCGGTGCGCAGCACTTCGGCGTTCGATGCCAGGTTGACCGGCACCGACTGGATCACCTGCAAAAAGCGCGGATGCGCGCCGGGCGGCTCGGGCACCGCCTGCACCACGCGCAGGCGCAGGCCGGTGACCGCGTCCAGCGCATTGGGCGCGTTGCCCTGGGTGCCGGCGATGTCCTTGAGGTCGCGCGCCACCCCGCCTTCGGCGCGCGAATACCCGCCCGGCATGACCGCCTGCAGCAGCATCTGCGGCGTCGGCAGATCGTCCTTCAGGTCGTCGCGCCGGCCGGTGGTGGCCGCGCCCAGCATCTTGCCGTCCGCGCCGATCAGCATCGCGCTTTGCACCCCATCCTGCTCTCTGATCATGCGCGTGAGCACGCTCTGGGCCGCCGCGCCATCATGACCGGCCAGGGTGGCCGCGGTCACTTCGGTGACCGATCCGAGTTCCGACAGCGCCTGGTCGAGCGCCGCATGGCCCAGGCTCAGGCCCGACTCCAGCGCCGCCTCGATTTTCACGTTGAACCAGGAATCGATCGAGTGCGACACGAACTGCACCGACACCAGGAAAATCACCAGTCCCGGCAAAATCCCGATGGCCGAAAACAGCTGCACCAGGCGCGCCATCAGGCGCGAGCCGAAGTGGCCGCGCTTGTAGCGCGAATACAGGCGCGCCAGCGCCACCAGCACCAGCAGCAGCAGGCCGGCCGCGACCGCCGCGTTCCCGTACAGCAGCCAGTTATAGTAGCGGTCGAAGAAGCCGGTGTTATTGGACGCGGAAGCGAGCAGGAACAGCAGGATGCTGGCCACGCCGCCGCCCAGCACCAGGGCATAACGCAAGGCCAGCTTCACCGTCTATTCCGCCTTGTAGGTAAATTTTTTGTCTTTGGACGCCAGCCGCCAGTCCGAGTTGTTCAGCGCGCCGACCCGCAGCGGCTTGGAGAAAAAGCCCTGGTCCATGTACATGCGCAGCGTGACGTTGTAGATCTCGCCTGGCTTGAGTTCGCCGCGCCGCGCGATCTGCCAGCGGCTGGGCCGGTGGATCAGCACCATCGCGTCTTCCAGGGTCGGGAAGCTTTGCTGCAGCGTGATGCGGTCGCCGCTGTTGACCCGCACTATGTACTGGCGCGTGAGCGGATCGAGCGACAGCGTGATGACCTGGCTGGTATCGACAGCGCGCTCGTCCTTCCAGTACCAGCGCGGCCGGGTCAGCTCGATCTCGGTCTTGAACTGCAGCGGCAGCGTGTGTTCCACCGCCAGCTGCAGATCGGCATTGAGCTCGAACGCGTAGCTGGCCGCCAGCCGGTAGCCGTCCTCGGTCGCTTCGATGTGGGCGTGGGTGATATCGATTGCCTCGGCCGCGAGCGCCTGTGCGCACGCAAATGCCAGCAGCAGCTGGCAGGCGAGAAGTCGAAGGAATCGTTTTGTCACAGGTGGCCCACAGCCTTTATGTCGTTTGCATTGTCGGGGACCCCTTATGCGCCCTTCTGGAACAGCGCATAGAACAAACCGTCGTGATCGTGCTCGATTGCGCCTGTCGCAATCGACGGCAGCAGCTGCCCCGGTGCCTCCAGCCGGATGGCGTTGTGGCGCGCCGCAAATGCGGCGGCCTGGGCCTCGGATTCCTGAGGCCAGATCGAACATGTCACGAACAGCAATTTACCATTGGGCCGCAGCATCTGCCAAAGGTTGTCGAGAATTTTGCCCGAAAGTGTTGCAAGTTGGAGCGTGTCGCCCTTGCGCCGCAGCCAGCGGATGTCGGGGTGGCGCCGCACGATGCCCGAGGCGGTGCACGGCACGTCGGCCAGGATCCGGTCGAACTGCTCGCCGTCCCACCAGACCCGGGTCTGGGCCTCGAAGGCCTTGAGGGTGGCGCCAAGGCCAAGGCGCGCGAGGTTTTCCTCGACCCGCACCAGGCGTTTGGGATCGGCGTCGATGGCGGTCAGCTGCACGTCGGCCAGTTCAAGAATATGGCCGGTCTTGCCGCCCGGCGCCGCGCAGGCGTCCAGCACGCGCATGCCGTCGCGCACATCGAGCAGGGGCGCGGCCAGCTGGGCCGCCGCATCCTGCACCGAGCAGTAGCCCTGGTCGAAGCGCGGGATGGCGGCCACGCCGACCGCTTTGTCCAGGCGCAGCGCTACCGGGCCGATCTGGCGCGCCGCGATGCCGGCCTCGGCCAGCATGTTCAGATACTCGGCCACGCTGGTCTTGCGCGTATTGACGCGCAGGGTCAGCGGCGGCTGCGCATTGCCGGCGTTGAGGATATCCTGCCACGCCGCCGGCCAGGCCAGGCGCACCGAATCGATCCACCACTGCGGATAGTTCCACTGCGCGCTGGCCTGCTTGAGGGCGGCCGCCAGCAGCTCGGCGCGCTCGCGCAGAAAGCGCCGCAGCACGGCGTTGACCATCCCCTTGGCGTGCGCCAGGTCGGGATGGGCCGCGGCCGCGGTGACGGCCTGGT
>CBFGOU010000803.1:0-2454 GCA_965650445.1 uncultured Oxalobacteraceae bacterium
CGTCGGCTTGGAATAGCGGCCTATGCTCAATGGTAGCGCCGGCAGCGCGAGCGGCATACCGGCCGGGGTAGCGGCGCCCGCGACCTGCTCGCCATTGAGATACAGCGCCACCTCGCCGGCCACCGGGTCGAAGCTCGCGGCCACGTGGGACCAGGCATCCTTGGGCAGCAGGCGATCGCTGACGCGCAGGTCGACCGTCCGCTTGCCGAAACCAAGGGCGAGCCCCCAGCTGCCGTTGCGGTACGCGCCGAGCACGAAGCCCTGCTTGCCGTTCTTGTCGAACTGGCTCGCAAAGGCCGAGGGCAAGCCGCCATCGCCCCATTCGTAGGCATGGGGTGCCACCCAGACACTGATGGTCGTACCGCGCGCCAGCTGGGCATCGGTCAGGCCAGGCGCCACGATATCGGTCGAGTAGCCATCGAACAGCAGACAGGTCCCGCTGATTCCCTGTGCACGCCACTCTGGCCCGGTGGAGGGCTTGAAGCGGGCCCGGTTGAACACCGCGTTGACCTGGTCCATCCGTCCCGACACCGCCTCGCGCGTGAGCATGCCCTTGCCTTCGTCGAATGACCATAGCGCCAGCGTGTCGCCGCCCGCTGCGAGCAATGGCGTGCACACCGCCAGCAGGCCAAGCGCAAGCCATGGCCAGCGCCTGCGGGAGGTGGGCAAGTGGGTCGGATGAGGCGTCTTCATTGTGTCTCCTGCTTCGCGTTAGATGGCTATCGTTGTCATATGGGGGCCAAAGGCGTCGCGATCCGGTATGCGCCATCGACCAGCGTCAGTGCGATCGGGTCGCAGATCTGGCCGATGAACTGGCCTTCCGGGCCGGTGTCCTCGAAGGCCATCAGGCAATCGCCGCCGGTCAAGGGATCGACCAGGATTTTGCCGGCGTAGCGGCGGCAAGGCACGTCGCCGTCGAGGAATCCTTCGGCCGGCTGCCACGGTCCCATCGGATCGGCGGCCACCAGGTAGTGGGTACCGGACACGCCGCCGTTCTGGCGTTCGCGCATGGCCGGCGACCAGTGCTCGCGGATATTGCAGAAGGTGCAGTACCATTTGCCATCCCGTTCGAATACCTGCGGCACTTCGAGCTGGCCATAGTGGCCGCCTTCGTAGACCGGCGCGGTGGCGCACCAGTTGGTCAGGTCGGACGACACCGCGTGACCGATCACGCCGCGTTCAAACAAAGGACCGTCCTTGCGCCGCGCGGTGAAGAACATGTGGAACAACTCGCCGTTCGGATCGGGCATCACCCACGGGTCGCGCAGTGCACGGTCGTGCCAGCCGCCCTCTTCGTGCTCTTCGTAGTAGCGGGTGTCCAGGTCGAGCGCCAGCCCGGTGCCGACCCGTGTCCATGGGCCGCCGATGCTGTCGGCCACCGCGTGGCCGATGCGCTGGCGCAGGCCTTGTTCAGCGCGGCAGGTGCCGGTGTAGAACAAGTGGTAGCGCCCCAGCGCCTTGATCACCGAACCGGTCCAGGTGGTGAAGTCATCCCATGCGGGCGTGGCCGAGGGGCCGAAGACGGCGCCCTTGTGCTGCCACGCGCGCAAATCATCCGACACCGCGTGGCCGATCGACACGTTCCAGTGGCGCAGGTTCGGATCGCCGATGGAGCGCTCGGCCTGCAGGAAAAACAGGTGCTGCCGGCCGCCGTCTTCCACGTGCCAAAAATCCCAGATGAACTTGCTGTCTAACTTGACGGTCATTGTCATTTCTCTCTAAAAATTATCCTTTGATGCCGGAACCCACTACCGACGCCACGAATTGCCGCTGGAACGCGAGGAACACCACAAGCACGGGGACGGTAATCACCGACGCATAGGCCATGATCTGTCCCCACGAGTTGCTGTGCCCGAAAAACTGCTGGATGCCAGGCTGCACCGGGCGGAAGGCTTCGCCCTGGATCACCATCGCCGGCCACAGGTATTGGTTCCAGGCGCCGAGGAACAGGATGATGGACGCCGTCGCAATCACCGGGCCGCTGTTGGGCATGATCACGCGCCAGTAGATGGTCCAGGGTCCGGCGCCGTCCATCTTGGCGGCCTCGTCGAGTTCGAGCGGGATGTCTTTGAAGAACTGGTAAAACAAAAAGACGCAAAAGGCGCTGGCCAGAAACGGGACCACCTGCACTTGCAAACTATTGAACCAGCTGTGCTGCAGCACCAGCCGCCCCTGCTCGAAGCCCGGTCCGGGAAGGCGCGCCACCAGCGACAGCAGAGGAATCGCAATCACCTCGAACGGCACCACCAGCAAGGCATGCACCAGCGCCAGCACCGCGCCCCTGCCCCTCCAGCGCAGGCGTGCCAGCGCATACGCGAGCATGCTGTTGACCAGCACGCCCCCGGCCACGACCAGCACCGAGATGATCACCGATATCAACAAGAAGTGCGGCAGCTCGCTCTTGCTGAACACCGTGCGATAGTTATCGAACGACCAGCCGGCGTTGGGCACCAG
>CBFGOU010000804.1:0-2449 GCA_965650445.1 uncultured Oxalobacteraceae bacterium
AACTGGAATACCATCACGCGCCTGCAAAGCCTGTGCGCCGACATGTCGACGGCGTGACGGCAGCACGCAGGGATAAAAAAATCCCGCTCTGAGGCGGGATCGCGATGACTATAAGCCAGCGTACCGAGACGCTGGCACAGCCGGTCATGCTGTTGTTACTTATTTACTTATTTCTTACTTGAACTTCTCATTGCTGTCGCGGCTCGCACGGTAGCCGATCAATACCAGGCCGACCAGCATCATCGCCAGCACCTCCGGCTCGGGCAGCTCCGACAATACCATGTGGTCGGTCTCCACGCGCGCGGGCGCGGCCGTCAGGTCGGGCTGGCGCTGCGCCGCGCTGGCGAGCACGGCATTATTGGTGACGACTTCAATGGCGCTTGCCGGCAGGGCGAAACCCAGCGTCAGCGCAAGCGCCGCGGTCAATGCGAATGTTTTCACGATGGCTTCCTCTTTATTCTTGGCCTTACATTACTGCTCATGATCTCATGTTGCGCCGCAACAATCGGACAGTGTCACTAGCGCGAATCAGTTTTCAATTTAACCACGCACCTGCTTTTTTTTCCAGAGCGATTCGATTGAATTGTGTGTTATTGATGAAAAATTAGCCGTGAGCACCTATCCTCAACGCAATCATGCATCGCAGAAAAACCGGCTCGTCCGCTCGCCAGAATAGTGTCGATTTGCCTATGAGGGCAGAGCCCGGGCGCTGAGGTCTTTAAGCATCATCTAACGAAAGTGGCCTATGATCAATAACTGAGACAAATTGTTACGTGTGCAATTTTTTGCCTCATTTTTAAGCCTCATGATCACCTCGACAAGAACTGTCATTGTCGCCTTGTCCATAGGTGTTGCGTCGCAAAATTTTTTAACGTGCGTTGCTGTACCTCGGTTTTATTTGGCGGTATAGTCGCCATATTCCTATTGCCTGCAAGCATCAATTTAATGGCAAAAAAACACGCCGGCCCCTGCGTCCGGCATGTGCCACACCCGCATAGCGACATCGATGCAGGCCCGGCAGCAGCCGGGCAGTGTTCAATCGAAGCCGCTGTCACTGCCGCTCCCTGACAGCGCGCGGCAGCCAGGCTGTTTTGATCCGACGCATCGCTGCGCCACCTTTTTGTAAAGTTAGATTCATGCCCAACCTCGCCAAACTTCAGATCGCTCTCAAGAATGTCTATGTTCGCCTCGGTGTGGGCGCGCTGCTCGCCCTGGGCATCGGCCTGACCGTGCTCAAGGCCGATGTGGCGCAAGACCCCAGCCCGGTGGTCCACTCGCAGGATATTTCCCAGATCACCGCGCTGGCGGCCGCCAAGGACCGCCTCGACTATCTGCTGGTGGCCAAGCCGCTGTCGGAGTCGCCGCGTTATGTGTTCAAATTCAAGAATGCGCCTGAGCTGCACGTGGTCAAGGTGCCCAGCACCTCGCACCTGAGCCTGGAGCGCGAAGTGCTGCTCAAGAACGCGATTCCCTATTCGATCGCCAGGGATGACTATCTGGCCGCGCACAAAGCGGTGCTGCTGGAAAACGGCGAAAACGCCGTCGCCGCCGAAGCGCTGGCCTTCCTCAAGCGCCACGCGCTCGACATCTTCCTGATCGGCCTGATTATCTACGCGATGAAGTTCGGCATTCCCGGCATGGGCATGAGCGCTTCCGTGATCACTCCGGACAAGCTCAAGGGCAGCATGGACGATCTGATCGGCATGGACGACATCAAGCAGGAAGTGCTGCATCTGGAAGACATGATCCGCAACCGCAGCGAATACAAGTCGCACAATATCGACAAGCCCTTCAACGTCATGCTGACCGGCCCGGCCGGCACCGGCAAGACCAAGCTGGTCGGCTACCTGGCCAAGAAACTCAACGTGCCGCTGATCCAGGCGTCCGGCTCGGCGCTCGAATCGGGCTATGTGGGCGGCGGCTCCAAGGCCCTCAACGCCCTGTACCGCAAAGCCTGCGCGCGCGGCAGCTGCATCATTTTCCTGGACGAGGCGCAAACCCTGTTCATGCCGCGCGGCCGCGGCGAAAAGAAATGGGAAGACGACACCGCCAACACCCTGCTGGGCCTGCTGGACGGCGTCAAGAGCGACAAGGGCGCCGGCGTGATCTGGGTGGTGGCCTCCAACTTCGACGATGCCTCGTCGGAAATGGACGAAGCCATGCTGCGCCGTTTCTCCGTCAAGATCAATTTCCGCCTGCCCAACAAGGGCGAACGCGGCGAACTGCTCAAGAGCTTCCTGAGCCGCAAGAAGGATGGCCTGGTCGACTGGAACAACCTGGACCTGAACCAGGTCGCCGAAATGACCGCCAACCTCAGCCCCGCGCTGCTGGAAACCGTGGTCGAACGCGCCAGCATGATTTCGATCCAGGAAAAGGCCATCATCAACACCGACCTGATGTTCCGCGCCTTCGAGCGCGCCACCCTGGGCCTGACCGACCGCGCCACCAC
>CBFGOU010000805.1:0-2444 GCA_965650445.1 uncultured Oxalobacteraceae bacterium
ACCGGCTTTCGTTCGCTGCTGCTGGGCGAGGCCCTGGGCGTGCCGTACCAGGACTGGTCCGAGCTGCTGCTGTGCGACACCGCGCTGGCCGTGCAGACCGAATCGACCGGGCGCATGGTGCCCTACACCCGCTCGATCGCCCACGGTGCCGGCTGGCAATGGCAGATTCCGCTCCAGAGCCGGGTCGGCAACGGCCTGGTTTACAGCAGCCGCTACCTGGACGACGACAGCGCCCGCCAGACCCTGCTCGGCAATCTCGACAGTAAAGCGCTGTTCGAACCGCGCCTGATCCGCTTCAAGCCGGGCCAGCGCGCCCAGACCTGGAAGGGCAACTGCATCGCGCTGGGCCTGTCGAGCGGCTTTCTCGAGCCGATCGAATCGACCAGCATCCACCTGGTCTCGCGCAACCTGATCCGCCTGATGCAACTGTTTCCGACCAATGGCATCAGCGCGGCCGACATCGAGGAATACAACCGCCAGAACAGCGAGGAAATGACGCACATCCGCGACTTCATCATCCTGCACTACCACCTGACGAACCGCCACGACACGCCGTTCTGGCGCGCCTGCCGCGACATGCAGGTGCCGCCCACGCTGCGCCACCGGCTCGCGCTGTTCGGCGCGACCGGGCGCGTGTTCCGCGAGGAAAAGGAGTTGTTCGCCGAAAACTCCTGGATCCAGGTGATGCTCGGCCAGGGCTTGATGCCGGCCAGCCACCACCGCAGCGCCGACCTGATGCCGGACCAGGAATTGAAGAGTTTCCTCGACAATATCCGCGCCCGGGTCGAGAGCGTGGCCGAGCAGCTGCCGCCGCACAAGGATTACGTGCGGCGCTACTGCGCGGGCTAGGCCCGGCGGGCCGGCACAGCGCCGGCCCGGTGCGAAAACGAAGTAAAACTTTGTAAGCATGCTGCCACGCACCAATTTACAACAGGCAACTTTGGCGCTGTTTGATAGAATTGCCTGTGATCAATTGGTAAACTAATCAAGCACTTATGCGTGCATATATCTGACCCGTCGTTCAGTAGTGTTGTTTTATCGCGTCGCCTACCCTGCCGGGATGGCCCTGGCGCCAGCAGAGATTGCCCTTTCTGCACTACAATACGGGATTCCAAAATACGACAACCCCCACAGTGACGAACCTGGTAGAGATACGCGATTTACAGTTTGCCTACGGCGAAAGGACGATCCTGTCGAACCTGCGCATGGACTTCCCGCGCGGGAAGGTGGTGGCGGTCATGGGCGGCTCGGGTTGCGGAAAAACCACCGTGCTGCGTCTGATTGGCGGCCAGATCCGCCCGCAGAAGGGTTCCGTGCGCGTGGCCGGTGAAGTCGTGCACGAGCTCGATATCGACCATCTGTACCGCCTGCGCCGCAAGATGGGCATGCTGTTCCAGTTCGGCGCGCTGTTTACCGACCTGTCGGTGTTCGACAACGTGGCCTTCCCCATGCGCGAACACACCGACCTGCCGGAAGAACTGATCCGCGACCTGGTGCTGATGAAGCTGAACGCGGTGGGCCTGCGCAACGCCGCCAAACTCAAGCCGGCCGAGATTTCCGGCGGCATGGCGCGCCGCGTGGCCGTGGCCCGCGCCATCGCGCTCGATCCGGAACTGATCATGTACGACGAACCTTTCGCCGGCCTCGATCCGATTTCCATGGGCGTGACCGCCAACCTGATCCGCACCCTGAACGACGCGCTCGGCTCGACCTCGATCCTGGTCTCGCACGACGTCCACGAATGCTTCGCCATCGCCGACTATGTGTACTTCATGTCCGCAGGCAAGATCGTGGCGCAAGGCACGCCGGCCGACATGCGCGTCTCGGAAGACCCTTACGTGAAACAATTCGTCCATGCCGCCCCGGACGGTCCGGTGCCCTTCCACTATCCGGGCAAGTCGCTGGCCGACGACCTGGGACTGGGAGCCCAGCCATGATCGTCAAGGCCCTTGCCGCGATCGGCGCCACCTTGCGCGAAGCCATCGCCAGCGTCGGCTTCGCCACCCGCTCGTTTTTCAATCTGCTGGGCGTGTCGCCCGGGGCGCTGCGCCGTCCCGCCCTGATTTCCGAGCAAATCCATTTCATCGGCAATTACTCGCTCGTCATCATCATCGTGTCCGGCCTGTTCGTCGGCATGGTGCTGGGCCTGCAGGGCTACATCACCCTGACCCCGTACGGCGCGGAACAAAAGCTTGGCCAGGTGGTCGCATTGGCATTGGTGCGCGAACTCGGACCGGTGGTCACCGCCCTGCTGTTCGCCGGCCGCGCCGGCACTTCGCTGACTGCGCAGATCGGTTTGATGAAAGCCGGGGAACAATTGTCGGCGATGGAAATGATGGCCATCAATCCGATCCAGCGGGTGCTGGCGCCGCGCTTCTGGGCCGGCGTCATCGCCATGCCGATCCTGGCGACCATTTTCAGCGCGGTCGGCGTGATCGGCGGCT
>CBFGOU010000806.1:0-2444 GCA_965650445.1 uncultured Oxalobacteraceae bacterium
CCGCGACCGTGCGGATGCCGAGCGCGTGGCACGCGCGCAGGATGCGCAGCGCGATCTCGCCGCGGTTGGCGATGACGACTTTGTCCAGCATGGTTGCGCGCCTCAGCCGATCACGAACAGCGGCTGGTCGAACTCGACCGGCTGGCCGCTCTCGGCAAGGATCTTCAACACCGTGCCCGAGACCTCGGCTTCGATCGGGTTGAACATCTTCATCGCCTCGATGATGCCCAGGGTGTCGCCGGCCTTGATCGCCTGGCCGACGCTGACGAACGCCGGTTTGTCCGGCGCCGGCGAGGCATAGAAGGTGCCGACCATCGGCGAGCGCACCACGTCGCCGTCGGGCAGGTCGCTCGGCGGCTTGGCGTGGCCACCGGTCGCGGCGTCGGTCGGCGAATGCATCGGCATCACCACGGGCGCGTGCTGGGGCGCGGCAGGCTGGTAGCTCGGCGCCGCGGCGGCGGTGCCGCGCGGCACCCGCGCCAGGCGCACGGATTCCTCGCCTTCCTTGATCTCGATTTCGGCGAGGTTGGATTCCTCGAGCAGGTCGATGAGCTTCTTGATCTTGCGGAGATCCATGGTGGTCTCTCTGAATGGAAAATCTGGGGTGGCAGTACCAGCGCTGCCGGCTGGCCCTGACGGGGGCTAGTGTTTGTCCAGCCGCGCGAGCGCGGCTTCCATCGCATACCGGTAACTGTCGGCGCCGAAGCCGGCAATGACACCGACGGCGAGATCGCTGAAAAAACTGGTGTGGCGGAACGGCTCGCGCGCGTGCGGATTGGACAGGTGCACCTCGATGAAGGGGACGGCGACCGCCGCCAGCGCATCGCGCACTGCGACCGAGGTGTGGGTGAACGCGGCCGGGTTGATCAGGATGAAGCGGGTCCCGTCGCCGCCGGCGGCCTGCACGCGTTCGATCAGGGCCAGTTCGCTGTTGGTCTGCAGGGTTTCCAGGGCGTGGCCGGCGTTCGCCGCCTGCACCTGGAGGCGTTCATCGATCTCCGCCAGTGTCACGTGCCCATACACTTCCGGCTCGCGGCTGCCGAGCAGGTTGAGGTTGGGACCGTGCAGGACCAGCAGCTTTGCCATGCGCTCAAGTGTCGTCCGGAAGACGCGCAGTCTGCGTGAAGCAGCCGGGCGTGTCCAGACGTTGCTTGCAGATTCGGCGAAGATCCGCCTGATTGGTGAAAGTTAGGCGCCTGTTGGAGTGTCCGCTCTAATGCGGCGTCAATCCACGGCCCAACTCCGGATTTCGCCGTCGGCGAACGGCCCGATCCGCTGCTTCAACAGACGGCCGTCGTCCGACACCAGGATGCTGTAGGGCAACACGCCCTTGGGATTGCCGAAGCGCACCCCGGCGTCGGCGGGCCCCGGCGTATCCAGCACGATCGGGTAGGACACCGGCAACTTGGCCAGGAATGCCGCTACCGCGGACGGATCATCCAGGGCGATGCCGACCACTTGCACGCCGTTGGCACCCTGTTGCGTGGCGAAGCGCTGCAGCTCGGGCATTTCCTTGACGCAGGGAGCGCACCAGCTGGCCCAGATGTTGACGACGAGCAGGCGTCCGGCAAACGCCGAAGGCAGCGCAATCGGCTTGCCATCGAGGCCGGAGAGGACCAGCGATGGCAGCAATTCGCCGCGATCCGCGATGGTCACGCCGGCCGGCGGCCTGGGCGCCGCGGCCGAGGCTGCGGCGTTGAGCGCGCGCTGCCCCAGTTCCGTCTGCAGCAATGGACCGGGCCCGGTCCCGAACAGACTGGCGACCACCCCCAATGCGCCGGCGATCAGTGCGACCAGCAGGACCGTGGCGGTGCCGGGTTTCATGGGTTGCTCCGCCGCACGCGGTCAGTGAAGGGAGCCACCTTTTCATAACCGGTCAGGCGCAGGTCGCGGCGTTCGACGCCGTCGCGGAAGAACAGGGTCGACGGCGGGCCGATGATGCCGAAGCGCTGCATCAATGCCTGGTCGATGGCGTCGTTGGCGGTGACGTCGGCCTTGAGCAGCACGAAGTCGGCAAGTGCAGCCTTCACGCCGGCATCGGTGAAGGTGTACTTCTCCATTTCCTTGCAGCTCACGCACCAGTCGGCATAAAAGTCGAACAGCAGCGGCTTGCCAGCGGCCTGGGCGAGACGCAGCTCGCGGTCGAGGTCGCCGCTGGATTTGATCGTGCGGAAGGCCAGGCCCTGCACTGGTTGCGCGCCCAGGACGCCGGCCAGCGGCTGCAGCGGATCGCTGCCGCCGCCGAGCGCACCGAGCAGTTCCGCCGCGCCGACCACCGCAAACAACAGTCCGGCGAATCGCGCCAGCAGGCGCGTGCGTGGCGACGGCGTCAGCGCCGAGAACGCCCAGGCCGCCGCGGCCAGCGCCAGCACGCCCCACAGCGCCAGGGTCGCGGCTCCCGGCAGGATCCGCGACAGCATCCAGATCGCCAGCGCGAGGAAGAC
>CBFGOU010000807.1:0-2435 GCA_965650445.1 uncultured Oxalobacteraceae bacterium
TCGAAGCGCACGACGGTGATCCACGTTTGCGCTTCGTCCTGGGCGACGTGGTCGCGCGGCGTGGCGGTGAGGCCCAGCGTCAGCAGCACGGTGGCGATCGGGCGCCGCACGAATGGCGCGGACAGATTCACGGCGCCGCCTCCGCAGCGGCCGCTGCCGGTTGGCGCCGTCCCCAGCGCCGCGCCAGGCTATCGAAGCCAAGGTAAATCACCGGCGTGGTGAACAGGGTCAGCATCTGGCTGACGATCAGGCCACCGAAAATCGCCAGGCCGAGCGGCCGGCGCAGTTCGGCGCCCTCGCCCCAGCCGAACATCAGCGGCACGGCGGCGAACAGCGCGGCCAGGGTGGTCATGAGGATGGGCCGGAAGCGCAGCAGCGCGGCCTGGTGGATCGCCTCGCGCGGCGGCTTGCCGTGATCGCGCTCGGCTTCGATGGCGAAGTCGATCATCATGATGGCGTTCTTTTTCACGATGCCGATCAGCAGAATGATGCCGATGATGCCGATCACGCCCAGGCCCTGGCCGGTGATCATCAGCGCCAGCAGGGCCCCCACCCCGGCCGACGGCAGGGTCGACAGGATCGTCAGCGGATGCACATAGCTTTCGTACAGCACGCCCAGCACGATGTAGACGCAGATCACCGCCGCCAGGATCAGCCACAGCTGGTTCGACAGCGAAGCCTGGTAGGCGCCGGCCGCGCCGAGGAACGACAGGGTGACCGACGGCGGCAGCTTGATTTCCCCGGCGGCGGTGCGGATCGCCTTGACGGCCTGGCCGAGCGAGCTGCCCGGCGCGGTGTCGAAACCGATGGTGGTTGCCGGATACTGGGCCACGTGGGTGATCTGCAGCGGCGCCGGCTGCTCGGTGATGGTCGCCACCGCCGACAGCGGCGTGGACTGGCCCGAGCCGGTCTTCAGGCGCAGCTGGCCGAGCGACTCGACCGACATCTGGGCGTCGCGCTGGGCTTCCAGGATCACCCGGTACTGGTTGGTGTCGGTGAAAATGGTCGAGACGATACGCTGGCCGTAAGCGCTGTAGAGCGCGTCGTCGATGGCGGCGGCGGTGATCGACAGGCGCGAGGCGGTGTCGCGGTCGATGCTGACAAAGGCCGAGGTGCCGGTGGCGCCCGCGTCGGTGGTGGCGTTGCGCACCTCGGGGACAGTGCGCAAATGGGTGACCAGGCGGTGGGCCCATTCGCTGACGGTGGCGCTGCTGGCGCCTTCGAGCGACACGCGGTACTGGGTCGGGCCGGTTTCGGCGTCGATGGTCAGGTCCTGGGTCGGCTGCAGATAGAGGGTGACGCCGGCCACTCCGGCCACCCGCTGGCGCAGCCGTTCCATGGTCTCGGCCTGGCTGGAACTGCGCGTTTTCTTCAGATTGATCAACATGCGGCCGGTATGCAGCATGGTGCTGTTGGCCGCGTCGACGCCAACGTTGGAGCTGAGCGACTGCACGTCGGGGTCCTGCAGGATGGCGCGCGCGGCGGCCTGCTGGAGTTCGGCCATGCGCTCGTAGGAAATCTCTTCGCTGGTTTCGACCCTGGCCTGCAGCTGGCCGGTGTCCTGGGTCGGGAACAGCCCCTTGGGAATGGCCAGGTACAGGATCACGGTCAGGATCAGGGTGGCCAGCGCCACCAGCAGGGTCAGGCCCTGGCGGTCCAGCACCCAGTTGAGTGAACGGTCGTAATGCCGAATGACGTCGTCGAAGAATGCCTGCGAACGCTGCGCGAAGCGGCCCGGCTTGTCGTCCGCGTGGCTGCGCAGCCAGCGGCCCGACATCATCGGCACCAGGGTCAGCGATACCAGCGCCGAAATCAGGATGGTGATCGCCAACGTGACGGCGAACTCGCGGAACAGGCGGCCGACCACGTCGCCCATGAACAGCAGCGGAATGAGCACGGCAATGAGCGACACGGTCAGCGAAATGATGGTGAAGCCGATCTGGGCAGCGCCCTTGACGGCGGCGGCCAGCGGCGTTTCGCCCTCTTCGATGTAACGCGCGATGTTCTCGATCATGACGATGGCGTCGTCGACCACGAAGCCGGTGGCGATCGTCAGCGCCATCAGGCTCAGGTTGTTCAGGCTGTAGCCGAGCAGGTACATGACGCCGAAGGTGCCGATCAGCGAGATCGGCACGGCCAGGCTGGCGATGACGGTGGCGCGCAGGCTGTGCAGGAAGGCGAAGATCACCAGCACCACCAGCACCACGGCCAGCACCAGTTCAATCTCGACGTGTTCGACCGAGGCGCGGATGCCGTTGGTGCGGTCCGACAGCACTTCCATTTTCACGCTCGACGGCAGGCCGGCCTGCAGTTCCGGCAGGCGCTGCTTGATGGCGTCGACGGTGGCGATGACGTTGGCGCCGGGTTGCCGCTGCACATCCAGGATGATGGCCGGCTTCAGGTTGGCCCATGCGCCCAGTTTCACGTTCTCCGCG
>CBFGOU010000808.1:0-2432 GCA_965650445.1 uncultured Oxalobacteraceae bacterium
GGAAGAGGAAGATTGAGATGGATGAGTTTTTCGAGCATTTTCTAAAACAATTTGGCCCGCCAGTTGAGCGGCGCTGGGTACCTCAATCAAGCATTGATCGCTATCGCGGCAAGTTGCCCGAACAGTTGCTGACCTACTGGGAGGAGCATGGTTGGACCGGATATGCAGACGGTCTGCTCTGGACGGTCGATCCGCAAGAGTACGAGCCGGTCGTAGATGCGTGGATCGGCGACACGAAGTTCATGGAAGAAGACACTTATCACCTGTTCGCGCGCGGTGCGTTCGGTAACATCTATTTTATTGGCGAGCGGTCCGGAAACGGGTTGCACATTGTCGCTCCGGACTCCATCATGATGAAGCCATCCCCCCCGCCCTTGAATCGTGATCGGGCTATCCTAGCATTCTTCGGTGCACAAAATCGCGGGGCGAACAATCTGTCGGACGTCAACGGAGAGCGCTTATTTACCCCGGCGCTGAGCAAGCTCGGACGGTTGAAGCACGACGAAATGTACGGATTCGTGCCAGCGCTTGCCTTGGGCGGCCCGGCCACCCTCGATCATCTGCAGAAAGTCAAAGCCGTCGAACATCTCGTCTTGCTGGCTCAGCTCGGGGAACTGCGCATGTTCCCGGGATAGGCGTTCAAAATGGATGAAGATTTTGAGTATTTTATGAAGAAGTTTGGCCCACCGGTCGAACGACGATGGTTACAACAATTATGCATTGATCGCTACCGCGGCAAGTTGCCCGACCAGTTGCTGGCCTACTGGCAGGAGCATGGCTGGACCGGCTATGCGGACGGCCTGTTTTGGACAGTCGATCCGCAAGAGTACGAGCCGGTAGTTAGCGCGTGGATCGGCGGCACGAGGTTTATGGAGGAGGACACGTATCACGTGTTTGCACGCGGTGCATTCGGCAATATTTTTTTCCTTAGTGAGCGTTCTGCCAGCAAATTGCGCATCGTCGCTGCAGACGCAATCATGATGAAGCCATCCGCCCCCCCCTTGGATCGAGATAGGGCTGTTCGATCATTCTTCGGCGCACAGAGTCGCGCGGGGAACGATCTCTCGGACGTCAATGGAGAGCGCCTGTTTGCTCCGGCGCTGAAAAAACTCGGACCGTTGAAGTACGACGAAATGTACGGATTCGTGCCAGCGCTTGCCTTGGGCGGCCCGGCCACGCTCGATCACCTGCAGAAAGTCAAAGCCGTCGAACACCTCGTCTTGCTGGCTCAGCTCTCCGAGTTGCGCATGTTCCCCGGATAGCTGAGCGGCGTGCCATCGCCGCCCGTGCCGACACAAACAGCGCGCGGCGGCTGATTAGCCGCGCAGTTTGGCGAAGGCGGCCGCCATGCTGCCGCTTGGCGCCGGCGCCCGGTCCTGCTTGTTCTGGTGCTGGGCCAGGCGCTTGCCGTCGTTGCGGTCGGCGCGCTGCTCCGGTTTGGAACCCGCAAGCGGCGCGCTGTCGGTCAGGCGCATGGTCAGCGCGATGCGTTTGCGCTTGGGGTCCACTTCCAGCACCTTGACGCGCACCACCTGGCCGGCCTTGACCACCGTGTGCGGGTCTTTCACGAAGGTGTTCGACAGCGCCGAAATATGCACCAGGCCGTCCTGGTGCACGCCGATGTCGACAAAGGCGCCAAAAGCGGCCACGTTGGTGACCACGCCTTCGAGGATCATGTCGGGCCGCAGGTCGCTGATTTCTTCCACGCCTTCCTTGAAGGTGGCGGTGGTGAACTCGGGGCGCGGGTCGCGGCCCGGCTTTTCCAGCTCCTTGAGAATATCGGTGATGGTCGGCACGCCGAACTTGTCGTCGGCGTAACGGGCCGGATTCAAGGTCTTGAGCAGCCTGGCGTCGCCGATGACGGCTTTCATGTCCTTCTGGATATCGGCCAGGATCTTTTCCACCAGCGGATACGATTCCGGGTGCACCGCCGAAGCGTCGAGCGGATTGGCCCCGCCCATCACGCGCAGAAAGCCGGCAGCCTGCTCGAAGGTTTTTTCGCCCAGGCGCGGCACGGCCTTGAGGTCGGCGCGCGAGGAAAACGCCCCTTTCGCGTCGCGGTAGGTCACGATGGCCTGCGCCACGCTGGAGGACAGGCCGGACACGCGCGCCAGCAGCGGCGCCGAGGCCGTGTTCACGTCCACGCCGACCGCGTTCACGCAATCCTCGACGACGGCGTCGAGCGAGCGCGCGAGCTGGGTCTGGCTGACATCGTGCTGGTACTGGCCCACGCCGATCGACTTGGGATCGATCTTGACCAGTTCGGCCAGCGGGTCCTGCAAGCGGCGCGCGATCGACACCGCGCCGCGCAGCGAGACGTCCATGTCGGGCAGCTCGCGCGAGGCGAATTCGGACGCCGAGTAGACCGACGCGCCGGCTTCGGACACGACGATCTTGGTCATCTTCAGTTCGGCGCGCTGCTTGATCAGGTC
>CBFGOU010000809.1:0-2432 GCA_965650445.1 uncultured Oxalobacteraceae bacterium
CTTCGCGCACCTGCCAGGCTGAATCGGCCCGGGCGGCCAGCAGCGCGGGCAAGGCCGCATCGCCTTTGGCGAAGCCGAGCGCGCCGACGGCGGCGCGGCGCACTTCCGGCTCGGCATCGCCCGCAGCCACCCCGGCCAGCGGCGCCAGCGCTTGCGGCTGCTTGAGGTAGCCGAGCACGCAGACCGCTTCGCGCCGTACGCCGGCGTGGGTATCGTTCAGCGCCGCCAGCGCCGGTTCCAGGCTGGCCGGCGCTTTCAGTTCGCGCAGTGCGCGCAAGACGGCGGCGCGCACGAAGCTGTCGGCATGACCGGCGTGGGGCAGCAGCACGGCGGCCGATTGCGCGCGCTTGACTTCGCTTAAACTCTGCGCGGCGGCGGCGCGCACGTCGGCAGATTCATCGGCCAACGCCAGCACCAGCGCGGCCACGCCGTCGCCGGTCTCGAATTCTTCCAGCGCGCGCGCCGCTTCCAGGCGCACGTCGGGCGCCGCATCGCGCAGGGCGTGCACCAGCAGCGGCGCGAGCCGCTCGTCACCATGATCAGCCAGGTCGCGCACGGCGATCAGGCGCACGGTGCTGTCGGGCGAAGCCAGGCGGGCCTGGATGTCTTGAAGATCGACGTCTTCGTCAAATAATGTACTCACGATAAAACCTCCTTTAAATGACCAGCTGCATGCGCTGGGAACGCGGTGCGGCGCCCAGCGGCGACAGGCGCGCCAGCGGCTGGCTGGACGGATGCAGCAGGTCCAGACAATGGCGCTTGAGCGACATGAACTGGTGCGAGGCGACCAGGCCGGCCGCGCGCGGACGGGCGAAATCGATGGCGATTTCGTCGACGATGCGGCCGGGGCGCGGACTCATCACCAGGATGCGGTCGGCCAGGAACAGCGCTTCCTCGATGTCGTGGGTGATGAAGACGATGGTCGTCTTCACCCGCGCCCACACGTCCAGCAGCAATTGCTGCATCATCAGCCGGGTCTGCGCATCGAGCGCGCCGAAGGGCTCGTCCATCAGCATCACGCGCGGATGGTTGATGAGCACGCGGGCAATTTCCACGCGCTGCTTCATGCCGCCCGACAGTTGCGACGGATAATGTTTTTCGAAGCCTTTGAGGCCCACCAGCGCCAGCATCTCCAGCGCGCGCGCCGTGCGTTCGGCCCGGCCAACGCCCTTCATCTTCAGCCCGAAGGCCACGTTCTCCAGAACCTTTTTCCACGGAAACAGCGTGTGCTGCTGAAACACCAGGCCCCGGTCCGGATGCGGGCCATCGATGACGTCGCCGTCGATGCTGATGGCGCCGCGGCTGGGCCGCAGATGGCCGGCCAGCGCTCCCAGCAAGGTCGACTTGCCGCAGCCCGACGGCCCCAGCAGGCACAGGAACTCGCCCGGCTCGACCTGCACCGAGACATCCTGCACCGCCTCGAATGCCTGCGCACCATTGCCCAGCGTGATGTGCACGCCGTCGATCGCGATCCTGCCCTGTTCATGTTTGATCATGCTGCTCTCTCCTCATGCCGGTGCCAGGGCATCAGCGCGCCACCGCAGCGCTTGACCAGCACGCTGCTGCCCATGCCGAACAGGCCGATGAAGGCCATGCCGACCACGATTTCCGGATAGTTCTGGACCGTGTACGAGGCCCAGGTGTAATAGCCGATGCCGAACTGGCCCGAGATCATTTCCGCCGTGACGAGGCAAAACCATGCGGTTCCCATGCCGATCGACAAGCCGGTGACGATGCTGGGCGCCGCGCCGGGCAAAATCACTTCGGCGAACATGGCCAGCTTGCCGCTGCCCAGGCTCCTGGCCGAGGCGATCAGGCGCGGATCGACGTTTTCCACGCCATGGATGGCATTGAGCAGGATCGGAAACAGCGCGCCGGTGAAGGTGATGAAAATCATTGACAGCTCGGACGAGGGAAACATCAGCACGGCCAGCGGAATCCAGGCCACGGCCGGAATCGGCCGCAGCATTTCCAGCGGCGGCAGCAGCACGTCCTCGGCCCAGCGCGAGCGGCCGATCAGCAGGCCCAGGATGATGCCGATGAACGCCGCCAGGAGAAAGCCGCTCAATACGCGCGACACGCTGGCGCTCAGGTGCGAGATCAGCTTGGGCGACTGCACCAACTCGGCGGCAGCCTGCACCACGTCGCGCGGCGATGGCACGTTTTGAAACGTCAGCAGGCCAAGATCGAGGTGGCGTGCGGCCGCCCACTGCCATAGCAGCAGGCACAGCAGGATGGAGCCCAGGCGCAAGCCGCAGCTGCGGGCCCGGTCTCCCAGGGTGATAGGGGCGCTCATGACAGCTTATCCGGCAGCGCGCGCGGCCGCGTAGTCGAGCACCTTGCCGCCGTTCCTGGCGGCGTAGGCGTCGGCATCGGCCTTGAGCAGGAAGCTGGCCAGTTCCTTTCTGGTCTGGACAAACCAGGCATCGGCG
>CBFGOU010000810.1:0-2430 GCA_965650445.1 uncultured Oxalobacteraceae bacterium
GGTCGAGCTGCGATCGACATCCTGGCCGGCCAGAACCTGCACGTCGGCCGCGGTGATGGCGGCATCGCCGCCCACCTTCAGCCTGGAGCCTTGCAGGGTGAGCGTGCCGGCCGTGTTGACGCTGGCGTCGCCGCCGGCCTCGAGCGTGCTGCCCACATTGCGGCCCTTGAAGGCGTCGGTGGTGGTGGTCGAGCTGCCGTACACGCCGCCGCCCACGCCCAGCCCGCTGTGGCTGGACGAGACACTCGTTTCCACGGTGTCCTGGCGGGCGATCACGTTGACGTTGCCACCGGCGTCGAGCTCGA
Source organism: uncultured Oxalobacteraceae bacterium (assembly GCA_965650445.1). Taxonomy (GTDB): domain Bacteria; phylum Pseudomonadota; class Gammaproteobacteria; order Burkholderiales; family Burkholderiaceae_D; genus Telluria_A. Next base: position 306 of record CBFGOU010000810.1, read on the forward strand.
GCTTGCCGCCCGCCTTGACGGACGAACCGGCAATGGTGGTGTCGGCGCCGCTCTTGATGGCGAGCTTGCCGCCGGTTTCCAGGCTGGCGCCGAGATTGGTGCTGCTGGCGGTATGGGTCGAGCTGCTCGAACTGGACAGGCCCCACAGCCCTTGCGAAGCCTTGTAGGTCGCGTCGGCGCGCTTGTCCTGGATGGTGTCGAAGGTGACGCTGCCGCCGGCGGCCAAACTGGCGTCGCCGCCGGCCTTGATGGCCGCGCCCTTGACGCTGATGTCCTTGGCCGCGTCCAGGCTGAGCGTGCCGGTGCTCTCGATGCTGCCGGCCGCGCCGATCACCGTACGGGCGAAATCCTTGCCGCCGCTGGTCGTGGCCACGGTTTCGTTGACGATGCTGCCGCCGGCCTTGATGGCCACGTCGCCGCCCTTGATCTTGCCGCCGGTATTACGCAGATCGCCCTCGGTGGTAATGGCCAGCTGGTCGGCGGCGATGGTGCCGCCCGTATTCTCCAGCGTGCCGGCCTTGATGCTCGCATTGGTCGCGGCCATCACCGCGCCGCTTTCGATCGCGTCCTTGGTGCTTTGCGCCAGGTAGACCACCGGCACCAGCACTTGCTGGCCGCCGACCACCTGTTCCACCATCCAGACCATGTCTTCGGTCAAGCCGGCGGCCTGCTCGGCCGTGAGCGGCTGGCCCAGGGTCAGGCCCATGGTGCCGGCCATGCTGGCGGCGTTTTCCATCAGGGCCTTGACCTGCGCCGCTTCGTTTTTCTGGCCCTTGATGATGTTGTTGCCGGTCTGGGCGACCAGCTGGTCGCGGATCAGCTTGGCTTCGTAATTGGCGTCGCCGAGGCGCTTTTGCTGCTTGTCCGGATCGATGCCCAGCAGGCTCGACAGATAATTCGAGCCGACCGAATTGCTGCCCGCGCCGAACAGCGGATTGGTCTCGACCAGGTAGCCCGAGGTCGAATTCTTGGCGGTGACGAAGTAGCCGTTCGGATTGGTCGGCAGCGCCAGGTTCAGGCCGGCGAAGCTGATGCCGTTGGCGGCCGCGACGCTGACCGCGCGGCTGGTGCTGGCCAGGGCGTTGGCGCTCGGGGCGACCTTGGTGCCGGACAGCGCACCGAGGCCGAGACCGGCAGCCGGGCTGGCGCCGGCGCCCGTGGCCGGCGCCACCCCGGCCGCGGCGGCGCCGGCCACGCTGGTGGCGCTGGTGCTGCGGGTGTAGGGCGAACCGAGGTTGCGCAGGCTGCCGCCGTTGAACACCAGCTGCGTGGCGTACACGCCGGCGCTCCAGATCTGGATCGTGGTGCGGCCGGTTTCCAGCGCAGCCGATGCACTGGCCGCACCGGCTTCGCTGCCGGCGCTGCCGCCGAAGCAGCCGCCGTCGTTGCAGCCGAACTGGCCGGTGTCGGTCGGGTAGCGGTAGTCGTAATTGAGCGAACCGAAGGTGCTGTCGGTCTTGTAGACGCGCCAGCGGCGCGCATACTCGATCCGGTCCAGGTGCAGGTCGACGTTGGTGAAACTGCCGCTGCCGCTGATGTTGATGGTGGGCGCGGAGATCAGCGAAGCGCGGTTAACCCCGCTCCCACCGTAATTCAGGTTGATGGTGCCGCCGGCGATGATCTGGCCTTTCTGCACCGGCACCGCGCCGTCCAGGCCCTCGGTCACGGTGTAGTTTTGCGCATGCACCCACAGATGGTCGCAGTAGTCGCCGAAGAAATTGCAGTTGTAGTCGCCCGAGTCGTACGGCGTGGTCACGCCATCGTACACGGTCGAGGCGACGACGATATTGGGCACGCCCCCGGTCGGCAGGTTGTTGAAAGCGCTGGTGGTGGTGATGCTGGTGTCGCCGGTGGCGATCACGGTGTTGTAATTGTCGAAGGTGGCCGCCGCCAGCACGATGTCGGTGGCGTCGAGCGTGCCGCTGCTGGTGTTGACGATGCTCTGGCCCGCCGCCGCCAGGCTCAGCGTGCCGCCGGCGTACAGGGCGCCGGCGTTGCCGATGCCGTTGGCGCTGGCCGGCAGCGTCAGGTCGGCCAGCGGCGAGATGCCGGCGGGATTGCTGTTGTCGAAGCGGGCGGCGCCGATGGCCCGCGGCGGCGAGGTATTGGACGGCTTCAGCTTGGC
>CBFGOU010000811.1:0-2421 GCA_965650445.1 uncultured Oxalobacteraceae bacterium
CCGTTGCGGCCGGGTGGCCGACGGGGTGTGTATCCGTTTGTAAGAGGAAGACGATTTCCTGCAGCGGCCCAAGTTCACCGAGCCGGAAATCCTGCGCTCGTCGCTGGCGGCGGTCATCCTGCGCATGAAGACCTTGCATCTGACCGATGTCGAGACCTTTCCTTTCATCGAACCGCCGCAGGGGCGCGCCATTGCCGACGGTTACCAGTTGCTGCAGGAAGTGGGTGCCGTTGACGACAATAACGAGCTCACCGCGCTGGGCAACAAGCTGGCCAAGCTGCCGCTCGATCCGCGCGTGGGCCGCATGATTCTGGCCGCGCTGGACAATGCCTGCCTCACCGAAATGCTGATCATCGCCTCGGCCCTGTCGGTGCAGGATCCGCGCGACCGGCCCATGGAACATCAGCAGGCCGCCGATGAAGCGCACAAGAAGTTCGCCGACGAAAAGTCGGAATTCCTCACTTACATCAAGATCTGGCGCTGGTTCGACAACGCCATCGAGCACAAGAAAACCAACCGCCAATTGCAGGATACGTGCCGCAGCAATTTCCTGTCGCAGATGCGCTTGCGCGAATGGCGCGATGTGCATTCGCAGCTGCTCACCATCGTCAAGGAGCAGGGCTGGCGCTTGAATGAGGCGGCCGCCACGTACGAGAACTTGCACACGGCACTGCTGACCGGACTGCTCGGCAACATTGGCTTCAAGTCGGAGGACGAGCCCGGCGCCGGCTATCTGGGTGCGCGCGGCATCAAATTCCATATCTGGCCCGGTTCCTCACTGCTGAAGAAGCCGGGCAAGTGGATCATGGCCGCCGAACTGGTCGAGACGACGCGCCTGTACGCGCGCTGTGTCGCGCAGATTCAGCCGGAGTGGATCGAACGCGTGGGCAGCCATCTGCTGAAGAAATCATGGGGCGAACCGCGTTGGGAAAAGCGCGCCGCCCAGGTGACGGCGTCCGAACGCGCCACGCTGTACGGCCTGGTGATCTACAGCCAGCGGCGCATTAATTATGGACAGTTCAATCCGGCCGAGGCGCGCGAGATTTTCATTCGCGATGCGCTGGTCGGGGGCGATTACGATACCCGCGCGGCGTTTTTTGCGCACAACCATAAGCTCATCAAGGACATCGAAAACCTGGAGCACAAGTCGCGCCGCCTTGATGTGCTGGTGGACGATCACCTGATTGCCGCCTTCTATGACAAGCTGATTCCTGCCCACGTGGTCAACGGCGCCGGCTTCGAGAAGTGGCACAAGGAGGCGACACAGCAGGAGCCCAAGCTGCTGTTCCTGAACCGCGAAGAACTGATGCGCCACGAAGCGGCTGGCGTCACGACCGAGCTGTTCCCGAAGGCGATGCTGGTGACCGGCATCGAGATGCAGCTGACCTATCATTTCGAGCCGGGCAGCGTGCGCGACGGCGTCACCTTGTCGGTGCCGCTGTTCGCGCTGAACCAGCTGCCGCGCGAACGTGCCGACTGGCTGGTGCCCGGCATGCTGAAGGAAAAAGTGCATCTGCTGCTCAAGTCCTTGCCGCAAAAGCTGCGCCGCCATTGCGTGCCGCTGCCCGATTTCGCTGCGCGCTTCTGCGAACGCATCGACGAGGCCGGCAAGTTCGGCCGCGGCGACCTGATCGATGCGCTGATTGTTGACATCCGCGCCGAAACGGGCATCCAGGTGCTGACGACCGACTTCAAGCTTGAAACACTGCCCGCGCACCACTTCATGAACTTCAAGGTCATCGACGAACACGGCCGCCAGCTCGACATGGGACGCAACCTTGCGACCTTGCAGGCCGAGTTCGGCGGCCAGGCACGCCAAAGCTTCCAGCGGCTGGCGGAAGTCGCCGTTCCCGCGCAGGCGTCGACCTTGTCGGCAAGCACTGCGCAGCCATTGCCCGGGCATGGCAAGGCCAAGCATGGCGGTGGCCATGCCGGCGCCGGGGCGGGGGCTAGCGCAGGTGTCCGAGGCAGTGCCGGAAGCGCCGCCGCCAGCGCCGATGCGCGTGCTGGCACCAATGCCTCCGCCGGCAAAGGCAATACACCGTCAGCGGGGGCGGGCGCACCAGCTGGCGCCACACCCCATGTCAGCCAGCACACCGGCCTGACCTCGTGGACCTTCGGCGAACTGCCCGAACTGTTGGAAATCGTTCAGGGCAAGATCACCTTGATCGGTTTCCCGGCACTGGTCGACAAGCTGACCCACTGCGACCTCGAAGTGTTCGACGATCCGACTGTTGCCGCGCGTACGCACCGCGGCGGTCTGCGGCGCCTGTTTGCGCTGCAGTTCAAGGAGCAGCTCAAGTTTATTGAAAAAAATATTCCTAACCTCCAGCAGATGGGCATGCAGTTCATGTCGCTGGGCTCGCAGGAAGAGCTGCGCGACCAGATCATCCAGAAGGCCATCGACATCGCCTGCCTGCA
>CBFGOU010000812.1:0-2407 GCA_965650445.1 uncultured Oxalobacteraceae bacterium
CGATCAGATAAACGCGCGCCAGCGGGCCGTCTGCCACCAGGGTTTGCGAGCGCACGTCGACCGCGCCCGAGCTTTCCTTGAGCGCGTGCGCCAGCGCGGCGGCCACGCTGGCGCTATAACGTTCGCGCGGCAGGTAGATCAGCACGTTGAGGTGGCGCGCGTACACGTCGCGACGCGCGAACACCTGCGCGCGCGGCTGCTTGTACAAGGACACCACGGCGCTGCAGATCTGCGCCAGCCATTCGGGATCGGCTTCCAGCACTTCGGTGCGCGGCAGCGATTCGAGAATTTCCAGGAACTTTTCGGCGCGGAAGCCTTCCTGGCGCACGCCGGCCAGGCTGAGCACCCTGGCTACGCGGCCCCGCGCGAACGGCAGGCGCGCCAGCGGGGTGGCGGTGGCGGCGCGCGTGAACAGGCCGACGAAGCAGTGCTAGCCCAGCACACTGCCCTGGGTGTCGGTCTCGCGCACGCCGATGAAGTCGAGCGGCTGGTCGCGGTGCAGCGTGCCGGCCACGTCGGCCTTGACGATGGACAGCGTGTCGGGCCGGCGCGACAGGGTGTCGAAGTCGCCCGGGATGTTGGCCAGGCAGCTTCCGTACACCGGATGGGAAGTGTCCTGCAGCACGCCGATGCGGCTGGGTATGTCGCGTTCGAGTTCGCGTACGCCCGGCTTGGCGACATAGTGGGCGTAGCCGAACGGCTCGAACCCTTCGTTGCGGGCCCAGTCGAGAAAGGCGGCCACTTCCTGCCCTTCGGTGCCGCGCGTGGCCGCGGCGGCGGCCACGGAGGTCATGCGGTCGGCCATGGCGACGGCGTCGCGGCGCACCACGGCGGCATCGCGCGCGACCATCAGCAGCTTGTCGATCAGGGCGTCGAGTTCTTCGCGCGCAAGCTCCTCGGCCAGCATGCACAGGACGATCGACTCGAGCGGGGCGCCGGCTTCGCCCACCGAGACGGCGTTGCCGGATTCGTCGCGGCGCACCGCCAGCACGGCGTTCATGACGGCGCCGACGGACACGCGCTGCCGGCGCATGGCCATGACGATGGAGTCGACCAGATACGGCATGTCGTCGTTCAGGACCAGCAAGGCGGTCGCCATGCCGCCGCGGCCGTCGGAATAGCGCAGGCGTGCGATCTGGCAGCCGTCGCCACTGCGCCGCGCGGCCTGGGCGAAGCCTTCGCGCAGCAGCGGCGCCAGGCTGTCGGGCGAGGTGCCGGCCAGGTCTTCATCGTCCAGGGATGCCAGCCAGGCGCTGATCAGCGCCTCGGTCTGGCTGCCATCGGGCTGGGACGCGTGGACCAGGTCGAGGGTCTGTTTGCGCAGTTCGTGGGGCATCTGTTTCATCTTGCTTCTCCAATGCTGTTGGTGTTACATCGGGAACTGCGCCGCTGCTAGCTTGACTCGTACATTCCCGGCAGATCGAGAATGCGCGCCAGTTCTTCCAGCGCGGCGTGGCATTCGATGGCCAGTTGCGGATCGGCCAGGTCCTTGGGCTCCAGATGGTCGCGGTAGTATTTCCGCACCCAGCCGGCCAGGGTGGCATATAGCGCTTCGGTCATGATGACGCCCTGGTGCATGGCTGCCGCCTCGGCGCCGGTGAGGGCCACGCGCAGGCGCAGGCACGCGGGTCCGCCGCCATTGCGCATGCTCTGGCGCAGGTCGAACTCGACCAGTTCGTCGATCGGACCGCCGCTGGCGGCCAGTTCGCGCAGGTAGCGCGCCACGGCCAGGTTTTCCTGGCATTCGTGCGGCACCACCAGCGCCATGCCGCCATCGGGTTTGATCAGCAGCTGGCTGTTGAACAGGTAGCTCGAGACCGCGTCGGCGACCGGCACGATCCGGGTATCGACACGGATCGGCAGCAGCTCGGCGCCAGCCACTTCCATGGCCGGGCGCAGCTGGTTGAGTACCGCCGCCTCGTCGTGAAAGGCCTGCTCATGGTAGAACAGCACATTGCCGCTGCCGACCGCGATCACGTCGTTGTGGAACACGCCCTGATCGATCACGCCCGGATTCTGCGCGGCGAACACGGTGCGCGCGGCGTCCAGGCCATGCAGGCGCGCGACCGCCTGCGACGCTTCCAGGGTTTGCCGGGCCGGATACTTTTTGGGAGCCGGCGCGGAGGGGTCGAACTCGACGCGGCCGTACACGAACAGCTCGACGCCGGGGCCGCCGTGGCGCGCGCACAGACGGGTGTGATTGGCCGCCCCCTCGTCGCCGAAGGCCGGGGTGGGGGGCAAGGCGTCGTGCACGCGGAAGTAACGCTGGTCGCGGAAGATGGCGCGCAGGGTACGCGTCACCTGCGCATGTTCGCCCGAGCGGTGCAGCTTGTTGTTCAGGTTGGCGGGCGTGAAATGCACGCGGCCGTCGTGGGTGTCGGCCGAGGGGCTGACGGTGGCGGCGTTG